>JAFADB010000067.1 GCA_023425225.1 Pseudomonadota bacterium | reverse complement strand
CCGCCGCCGGGAAACCGGCGGCATTTCGGCACGGCGCTTGCATTACACCGGACAGCCTTGCCGTGGCGTTGTCCGATGACCGATTCCATCAACTCGATCCTGTCGCAGATCCGCAGCTACCAGCAGCAGATGGGCCAGAACGTGGCCCCGCTGGGCGATGCGGCGCGCAGCAATGCCATCACCGGCCTGCCCGGCAGCGAGCCGGCGCAGGTACCGAGCTTCAGCGAGACCCTGCGCAGCGCCGTGGCCGGCGTCAACGAGACCCAGCAGAAGGCCGGCACGCTGGCCAAGGCATTCGAACTGGGCGATCCCAGCGCCGACCTGGCCAAGGTGATGATCGCCTCGCAGCAGTCCCAGGTGGCGTTCCGCGCCACCGTGGAAGTCCGCAACCGACTCGTCCAGGCCTACCAGGACGTCATGAACATGTCGCTGTAAGGGATAGCAACGCATGGCACTCGCGCTCACCAAGGACACCTTCACCAGCGAAAAGGCCGGTGCCTGGTTCGACCGGCTGCAGAGCCTGCAGATCACCCGCAAGCTCGGGCTGATGGGCATGATCGCGCTCGCCGTGGCCGCCGGGCTGGCGGTGTTCTTCTGGTCGCAGAAGCCCGGCTACACCGCGCTGTACACCGGCCTGGACGAAAAGGCCACCGCCGAGGCCACCGACCTGCTGCGCACCGCGCAGATCCCGTTCAAGATCGATCCGGCCACCGGCGCGATCACCGTGCCGGAAAAGAACCTGCACGACGCACGGCTCAAGCTGGCCAGCTCGGGGCTGACCGACAGCGGCCGCCTGGGATTCGAGATGATCGAGCGCGACCCCGGCTTCGGCGTCAGCCAGTTCGTCGAGAACGCGCGCTACCAGTATGCGCTGGAAACCGAGCTGGTGCGCACCATCACCACCCTGCGCCCGGTACGCGACGCCCGCGTGCACCTGGCCATTCCCAAGCCCAGCGCGTTCACCCGCCAGCGCGACGTCGCCAGCGCCTCGGTGGTGCTGGAGCTGCGCGGCGGGCAGGCGCTGGAGCGCAACCAGGTCGATGCCATCGTGCACCTGGTCGCCTCCTCGATCCCGGACCTGGCGCCGGAACGGGTGACCGTGGTCGACCAGAGCGGGCGCATGCTCACCATCAGCGACCCCAACAGCGATGCGGCGCTCAACGCCGCCCAGTTCGAGCAGGTGCGACGCCAGGAAAGCTCCTACAACCAGCGCATCCGCGAGCTGCTGGAGCCGATGACCGGCCCCGGCCGGGTCAACCCGGAAGTCAGCGTGGACATGGACTTCTCGGTGGTCGAGGAGGCGCGCGAGCTGTACAACGGCGAGCCGCCGAAGCTGCGCAGCGAGCAGGTCAGCGAGAACAGCACCAACGCGCAGGGGCCGCAGGGCATTCCCGGCGCCGCCAGCAACACCCCGCCCGGCCCGGCAGTGCCCGGCCAGCCGGCGCCGGCCGCCGGCGCCAATGCCGCCAATGCGCAGGCCACCGCCGCCGCCACACCGACCGAAAGCGCCAAGAGCGCCACCCGCAACTACGAGCTGGACCGCACCCTGCAGCACACCCGCCAGCCGGCCGGGCGCATCCGCCGGGTTTCCGTCGCCGTGCTGGTGGACCACGTCCCGCGTCCCGGCGCCAACGGCAAGATCGTGCAGCAGGCGCTGAGCGCGGCCGAGCTGACCCGGGTCGAGTCGCTGGTCAAGCAGGCGGTGGGCTTCGACGCAACGCGCGGCGACACGGTGTCGGTGATGAATGCCCCGTTCGTGCGCGAGACGCCCGATCCGGCCGACGCTCCGCACTGGTGGGAGGACCCGCGCGTGCGCGATGCGCTGCGCCTGGTGCTGGGTGCGGTGGTGGTACTGGCGCTGCTGTTCGGCGTGCTGCGCCCGGCGCTGCGCCAGATCGCCGGTCCGGCGCCGGCCAAGAAGGACGACAAGACCAAGCCGCAGACCGCCGAGGTCAAGCTGGTGGACGACGACGAGGACCTGGCGCCGACGCTGGAGGACGACGACACGGCCAGGCTGGCCTCGCCGGCGGCGCCCATCGCCCTGCCCTCCAACGCCTACGAGGACCGCCTGCGCCAGGCGCGCGAGGCGGTGAAGGCCGACTCCAAGCGCGTGGCCCAGGTGGTCAAGGGATGGGTGGCCAATGAAGCCTGATCCTAACCATCCGCCGCTCACCGGCGTGCAGCGCGCCGCCGTGCTGCTGCTGTCGCTGGGCGAGGCCGATGCCGCCGAAGTGCTCAAGCACATGGATCCCAAGGAGGTGCAGAAGATCGGCATCGCCATGGCGACCATGACCGGAATCTCGCGCGAGCAGGTCGAGGCCGTGATGGACCAGTTCAACACCGAGCTGGGCAACAAGACCTCGCTGGGCGTGGGCGCCGACGACTACATCCGCAACGTGCTGATCCAGGCGCTGGGACAGGAGAAGGCGTCCGGCCTGATCGACCGCATCCTGCTCGGCCGCAACACCACCGGGCTGGACACGCTCAAGTGGATGGACCCGCGGGCGGTCGCCGACCTGGTGCGCAACGAGCATCCGCAGATCATCGCCATCGTCATGGCGCACCTGGACAGCGACCAGGCCGCCGAGGCGATGAAGCTGCTGCCCGAGCGCGTGCGTGCCGACGTGCTGCTGCGCATCGCCACCCTGGACGGCATCCCGCCCAATGCGCTCAACGAGCTCAACGAGATCATGGAGCGCCAGTTCGCCGGCAACCAGAACCTGAAGTCCTCCAGCATCGGCGGCATCAAGGTGGCGGCCAACATCCTCAATTTCATGGAGAGCGGCCAGGACCAGGGCATCCTCGGCGCCATCAGCAAGGTCGATGCCGAACTGGGCAACCGCATCCAGGAACAGATGTTCGTGTTCGACAACCTGGTGGACCTGGACGATCGCGATCTGCAGACCATGCTGCGCGAGGTCTCCGGCGAGCGCCTGGGACTGGCGCTGCGCGGGGCCGACGTCAAGGTGCGCGAGAAGATCACCCGCAACATGTCCCAGCGTGCGGCCGAGATCCTGCTCGAGGACATGGAAGCGCGCGGCCCGGTACGCCTGTCCGACGTGGAGGCGGCGCAGAAGGAAATCCTCGGCATCGTGCGCAGGCTGGCCGATGAGGGCGTCATCAACCTGGGCGCCGGCGGCGCGGAGCAACTGGTATGAGCGAGGCGGTGCGCTGGACCTTCCCCGAGCTCGATGCCGCGCCACCGCTTCCGGTGTCGGAGGTCGAGGAAATTGCCGAGCCGGTGCCGCGGCCGCCGACGCTGGAGGAGATCCAGGCCATCCAGGACGCCGCGCACAAGGAAGGCTTCGAGGCCGGCCACGCCGAGGGTCTGGCGCAGGGCCAGGCGGAAATCCGCCGCCTGACCGCGCAGATCGAGGGCATCCTGGACAACTTCAGCCGGCCGCTGGCGCGGCTGGAGAACGAAGTGGTCGGCGCGCTCGGCGAACTGGCCGTGCGCATCGCCGGCAGCCTGGTCGGGCGCGCCTACGAGGCCGACCCGGTGCTGCTGTCGGAACTGGTGGGCGAGGCGCTGGACGCGGTCGGCGGTGCCAGCCGCGACGTCGAGGTGCGCCTGCACCCGGACGACATCGCCGCACTGACGCCGCTGCTGTCGATGATGTCGGGCATCCGCCTGGTCCCGGACCTGTCGCTGGGCCGCGGCGACCTGCGCGTGCATGCAGAAACCGTACGTATCGACGGCACCTTGGACGCCCGCCTGCGCGCGGCGCTGCAGACCGTGCTGCGCAAGTCGGGAGCCGGGCTGTGATCGCCGCCACTTTCCTCCATTTCCGGGAAACCTCCCTTCCTCCGCTTGCGCGGGAAGGAAACTCCGGCGGCTTCGCGTATCGGGAGAACACCCCATGAGCGCCAACCTGCTCCCATCCGCCGCACCGGCCGAATGGGCCGCCGCGCGCAGCCTGCGCATCGCCACCCGGCTCGGCGCGCTGGACCTGGATCCGGCGCAGGGCCGCGGGCTGATCCGCGAGGGCATCCTGCGCCGCGCGGTCGGCCTGACGCTGGAGGCGGTCGGCTGCGAATCGCCGCTGGGCGCCACCTGCAAGGTCGAGGTGGTCGATGGCGGCTGGGTCGATGCCGAGGTGGTCGGCTTCGCCGGCGAGCGTACCTACCTGATGCCCAGCGCCGAGCTGCACGGCCTGCTGCCCAACGCACGGGTGGTGCCGGCGCACCGCCGCGGCGGCGTGGAAGTGGGCGAAGGCCTGCTCGGCCGCGTCATCGACTCCGATGGCATGCCGCTGGACGGCAAGGGCCCGATCCGCGCCGAGGGCAGCGTCGGCATGGCCGGCGTGGCGATCAATCCCCTCGCCCGCGAGCCGATCACCCAGCCGCTGGACGTGGGCGTGCGCGCGATCAACGCCCTGCTGCCGATCGGCCGCGGCCAGCGCGTGGGCCTGTTCGCCGGCTCCGGCGTCGGCAAGTCGACGCTGCTGGGCATGATGACCCGCTACACCGCCGCCGACGTGATCGTGGTCGGGCTGATCGGCGAGCGCGGCCGCGAGGTGCGCGACTTCGTCGAGACCACGCTGGGCGAGGAAGGCCTGCGCCGCGCGGTGGTGGTCGCCTCGCCCGCCGACCGGCCGCCGCTGGCGCGCCTGCACGGCGCCTACCGCGCCACCGCCATCGCCG
>JAFADB010000055.1 GCA_023425225.1 Pseudomonadota bacterium | reverse complement strand
CACCGCGGCCACGCCGAAGAAGTAGTTGTCGATCACCACGTTCTCCAGCGTGAACGCATCGACGTTGCCGACGTCGATGCTGCGGCTCCACTGCGGTTCGGTGGTCAGGCGCCAGTAGATCCGGTAGCCGGCCAGGTCGGGCGCCTGCGCGGCGGCGGGCCGCTGCCAGCGCAGCGTGGTGTCGGCGGTCACCGCGCCTTCGATCGTCACCGCGGCCGGCGGCGGCGGCGCCCAGGCCATCGCCGCCAGGCTCACGGCGTTGAGCGCGGTGACCTTGGCGGCATAGGCGAAGTCCACCCCGTCGAGGGTGTCGCCGTAGACGCGGCCGTTCTCGGTGCGCAGGTCCTGGTGCTGGCGGTCGTAGTGCTCGTGGGTCTCCATCACCCGCACGGCGGGGAATCCGGCATCGTTGAACGGGCGGTGGTGGCCGCCGCGGCCGAAGCGGTCGAGCCGGTAGACCATCATCACGTCCAGGTTGGGCACGTAATCCGCCATGCGTGCGATGTAGCGGGCCAGGTTGCGCGAGGGCGAGTCGACCTCGCCGCCGGCGAATCGGCGCCGGCGGGCTTCGTCGGCGGTCTCGTCCGCGCGCAGGCCGTCGGAGAACACGCGCACCGTGCGGTTGTCGACGATGCCGTCGATGCCGGCGATGTTCCCGATCATGTCGTTGTTGAGCACCGCCTCCACGCGCCAGCCCTCCTTGCGCGCGTGCTCGGCCAGGATCCGGCCGCCGAACAGGCCCTGCTCCTCGCCGGCCAGCACGGCGTAGACGATCGAGCCGGGAAAGCGGTAGCGGCTCAGCACGCGCGCGGCCTCCAGCGTGCCGGCCACGCCGGAGGCATCGTCGTTGGCGCCCGGCGCATCGGAGGTGGCATCCATCACGTCGCTCACGCGCGAGTCGATGTCGCCGCTCATGATCACGTAGCGGCCGGGATCGGTGCTGCCGCGCTGGATGGCGATCACGTCGATGATCTCCACCGGATCGGGAATGCGCTGCTCGCCGGAGATGGTGCCGCTGACGTAGCGCACCTCCAGGCAGCCGCCGCACTGGTGCGAGATGCGCTCGAACTCGTCGTGCACCCAGCGCGTGGCCGCGCCGATGCCGCGCGTGTCCGAGGTCTTGTCCGAGAGCGTGTGGCGGGTGCCGAAGGACACCAGCTTGCGCACGTCGGCCTCGATGCGCGTGGGCGAGGGCGCCGTGCCGATGGCGTGCAGGCGGGCGCCGGCCGAATCGGACGGGTCGGTCCGGGCCTGGGCGGCAGCGGACAGGCACAGGCAGGCGAGGGCGGTCAGTAGGCGGTGCATGCGTCGGGTTTCCCGGTCGGCGGTCGGCCGATTATGCCTGCGCCGGCCCGCCGCTACGGCAGCGTGTAGTCCAGGTCGTAGAAGTGCCTGCCCGCCTCGATGCGGATGCGCATGGCGCCTTCGAGGCCGGCGAGTTCGCCGCTGCCCGAATCCGGTACCACCGTCACCGACCAGTTTTCCGGCACGCCCTGGCGCATCACCGCGCTGTGCATCAGCACGAAACTGCCGCGGCGACCGTCCAGCGTGCCGTCCACTTTTTCCAGCGCGACGTACGCGCCGGACTGGGTGCCGTCGCCGCTGGCGAGCATCTCGCCCTGGCTGGTGGCCTGCAGGACACCGTGGAAGCGTTTGTCCAGCGACAGCCGCGTCAGGCCGGATGCCTGGGCGGGTGGGTTGTCCGCGGCTTGCGGCTGGACGGCGACATCGAACGTGCCCTGGGCGTGCTGCATGGTGGCGGGTTCCTCGGCGTGGAGGGAAAGCGGCGTCGACAGCAACAGGGCTGCGGCGGCGGCGATGTGTCGGCGGATTATCATCTCGGCTTCCTGCTGGCAGGGCGACAGTATCGGCATGGGCGCTGCGACGATGATTGGAAAAACGCGACCCGGCGGCGTGCGCGGCCGCGGCGGTAGCGGCCGGTGAGCCGCGATCCGGGCCCGGCGCGCGGCGTGCTGCATCCGGCGCGGATGGCCGATCACGTGCGGCATGTCCGGCTGGCGCCGTCGGCCGACCTGGAACCGGTGGTCCAGCATTTCTGGAGCGTGCGCTGGGACCTGTGCGGCCTGCCGCCGCGGGTGCAGCAGACGCTGCCGCACCCGAACGTGCACCTGGTGTTCGAGCGTGGCGGCGGCCGCGTGTACGGCGTGCAGCCGCGCCGCTTCGACGCGCGGCTGGAAGGCCGGGGCGACGTATTCGGGGTCAAGTTCCGCCCTGGCGGATTCCGTGCCTACCTCGGTGCCGCGGTGGCCGGCCTGCGGGGACGCATGCTGCCGTGGCAGGAGATCTTCGGCGAGGCGGCCACCGGCCATGAAGCCGGGTTGCTGGCACGCACGGACGATGCCGGGCGCATGGCCTGTGCCGAGGCGCTGCTGCGCGCATACCGGCGACCGGCGGCACCGGAGGCGCAGCTGGCCGCGGCCATCGTCGACGACATCGCCGCGGATCGGGCGGTGCTGCAGGTCGATGCCCTGGCGGCGCGGCATGGCATGGGCGTGCGCGCGCTGCAGCGGCTGTTCAACGAATACGTCGGCATCGGCCCGAAATGGGTGATCAACCGCTATCGCCTGCACGAGGCCCTGGAGCGGGCGCAGGCGGGGGCGGCCGTGGACTGGACGGCACTGGCGCACGAACTGGGCTATTTCGACCAGGCCCACTTCATCGGCGACTTCAGGGCGATGGTCGGCTGCACGCCGGCGCAGTACCGGCGTCGCAACGCGTCGGCGGCCGGATAGGGGCGCGGCCCGGGCAGCGGCCGTGCCCGTTCAGGCAACGCCGGGATCGGCGTGCAGGGCTTCGTTGAGCTGGTCCACGACTTCGGCCCAGTCGGCGTCGTCCACGCGCTCCTCCCGCAGCAGCCGGGCCTGGGCCGGCGTCCAGAACGGCGCCTCCTCCAGCTTGACGTCGCCGGGCAGCGGCGAATGGCGGGCGATGAAGGCGCGGATGCTGGCGCCGTCGTTGGCCAGGCCCAGCTGGGCGAACAGTTCGGAGAACGGATGGATGGGTTCTTCCATGGCGACGGAGAGGCTGGTGGCGGGAGCCGCCATGGTGCCGCAGCGGGCGGCGTGCGTCGATGGCTGCGGGCCCGGCCCTCTGGCGGCTGACGCGGGTTTGAACCGCCGTCTGGGCAGGCCTTGCAAGCGCCGCTTGTGCCCGCATTGTTCCAATCGGATCAACGTGTTGAGTGGAGGCGGCCATGGCCGTGGGTTGGGCCGGCGACGGTGCGGTGCAGGAACAGATCGATGCCACCGTGGAAGACGCCATCAAACGTGCGCGCAGCCAGATGAAGCAGGGCCCGAGCCTGAGCCACTGCGAGGAGTGCGATGCCCCCATTCCCGAGGCGCGGCGCCAGGCCGTGCCCGGCGTCCGCCTGTGCGTGCAGTGCCAGGCCGAGCACGACCGCCAGCAGCACGAGTTCAGCGGCTACAACCGCCGCGGCAGCAAGGACAGCCAGCTGCGCTGAACCGCCTCAGCCGGCGCTGCCGTCCTCGATGCCGGCGACCGGGGCGGGCGCGACGCCGGCCGGCCAGCGCCGCAGCGTGCGTTGGAAGAACAGGCTGTTGGGGATCTGCAGCACCGTGCCCTCGTGCCCGTCGTGGGTCTCCTGCAGCGTGGTGTAGACGAGGTTGACGTCGAGCACGCGTCCCTTCAGGCCCGGCTTCTCGCCGTTCTCCAGCAGTTCGACGTGGTCGTGCAGGCGGAACGGGCGCGTGGTCAGGATCAGCATCGCGCAGAAGATGTTGGACAGCACGCTCCAGGCGGCGAAGAACGCCACCGCGCCGACCGCGGCGAAGCCGGTGAACGCGGTCCACAGCACCGTGCCGGAGACGCCGAAGCGGTCCAGGATCAGCAGCAGCGCCGCGCCGGAAATCAGGAAGCCGACCAGCCGCCGGGCCGCCACGCGCAGTTCCGGCGGCAGCGAATAGCGTTCGTCGAGCCGGCGCAGCAGCCGCCGGGAGAACATGCGCAGCAGCCACGCCGCCAGCACGATCAGCGCCACCTGGACACCGAGCACGATCAGCGCCAGCCATTCGTGGGTCCACACCGGCAGGTATTCGTGCAGCAAGTTACTGAAGCGGGTCATCGACGGTCCTGGTCCTTCGCAAGCGGGGGATCGGCCATTGTGCAGTGCCGGGCCGGCATCGTCATGCGCGGGACGGCGCGCCGCGCGCGGTCAGCACGGCCACCGCCATCGCCGCCAGCAGCACCAGCGCGGCGATGATGAACGCCGTGCCCGGATGCGGGAACCAGGCCTGCGGCCCGACCGAGGCGGCGTACACGGCGCCGAAGAACAGCGGCGACAGCACGCCGGCGATGGCGCCGACGCTGTTGTTGGCGCCCTGCAGCTGGCCCTGCTCGGACTCGGACACGCGCTGGGTCATCAGCGACTGCAGTGTCGGCATCGCCAGGCCCCACAGCGCGTTGGGCAGCAGCGCCAGGGTGAACAGCAGCCCGGTCGGCGCCAGGCCCATGCAGGCCAGGCCGACCGCGCCGCCGCACAGGCCCGCGACCATCGTGCGGCGATCGCCGAAGCGGCGCGCGCACGGGCCCACCAGCAGGCCCTGCACCAGCATGTCCAGCGCACCGGCCAGCGCCAGCAGCAGGCCCACCTGCCACGGGCTCCAGCCGAAACGGTAGCCGGCGTAGAGCACGAACACCGCCGAGAACACGTGGTGGGCGAAGTACAGCAGGAAGTTCACCAGCGCCAGGCCGACGAGCCCGGCATGCGCGCGCAGCAACCGCAGCGCGCCGAGGGGATTGGCGCGGTGCCAGGAGAAGGCCATGCGCCGCTGCGGCGGCAGCGATTCGGGCAGCACGAACAGGCCGTACAGGAAGGCCACGCCGCTCATCGCCGCCGCGGTCCAGAACGGCGCGCGCGGCGAGATGCCGCCGAGCACGCCGCCCAGCAGCGGGCCGAGCACGAAGCCGGCGCTGAAGGCCGCGCCGATCAGGCCGTAGCCGCGGGCGCGGTTCTCCGGCGTGGTGATGTCGGCCATGTAGGCGTACACGGTGGTGAAGCTGGCCGAGGTGACGCCGGCGATGATGCGGCCCAGCGCCAGCCACCACAGGTTCGGCGCCAGCGCCATCAGCACGTAGTCGGCGGCCAGCCCGGCGGTGGACAGCAGGATCACAGGGCGACGGCCGAAGCGGTCCGACAGCGAGCCGATCACCGGCGAGGCGACGAACTGCATCAGCGCCCACAGCGCCACGAAGACGCCGTTGATCACGCCGGCGCGGGCGTTGGAACCGCTGAACTGCTCGATCAGTGTGGGAAGCACCGGAATGACGATGCCCATCGCCACGATGTCCAGCACCGCGGTGACCAGGATGAAGGCGATGGCGGCCTTGCCGGCGCGGAAGGCGTTGAGCGGCATGCGGGCGTCCTGTCGGGAGGGGCGCGGATCGCGCCCGGCTGAGTGCCAGCGCGGACGGGGCATGCCGTCGCGGCGCGGGCCGGACGCGGCATGTTACCCGGCCGCGCTGGGGTTGCAAGGCCGCTCAGCGCAGCCGTTGCGCCATCGCGTCGCGCATGGCGAACTTCTGGATCTTGCCGGTGATGGTCATCGGGAAGTCGTCGACGAACTCCACGTAGCGCGGCACCTTGTAGTAGGCGATGCTGCCGCGGCAGTAGTCGCGCAGTTCCTCGGCGCTGCAGGCGTGCCCTTCGGCCAGCTTCACCCAGGCGCAGACCTCCTCGCCGAACTTGGCGTCGGGCACGCCGAACACCTGCACGTCGGCTACCGCCGGGTGGGTGTGCAGGAACTCCTCGATCTCGCGCGGGTAGATGTTCTCGCCGCCGCGGATCAGCATGTCCTTGAGCCGGCCGACGATGCGGCAGTAGCCGTCCTCGTCGAGCGTGGCCAGGTCGCCGGTGTGCATCCAGCCCTCGGCATCGAGGGCCTCGGCGGTGCGCTCCGGATCGTTCCAGTAGCCCTTCATCACCGAGTAGCCGCGCGTGTGCAGCTCGCCGGTGACGCCGCGCGGGACGACGTGGCCGTCCTCGTCGACGATGCGTACCTCCACGTGCGGGTGGATGCGGCCGACCGAGTCGACGCGGCGGTCGAGCGGGTCGTCCGGCGTGGTCTGGAAGCTGACCGGGCTGGTCTCGGTCATGCCATAGGCGATGGTCACCTGGTCCATGTGCATCTGCTCGACGACCTTCTTCATCACCTGCACCGGGCACGGCGAGCCGGCCATGATGCCGGTGCGCAGCGAGGACAGGTCGAACTCGCCGAAGCGCGGATGGCCGAGCATGGCGATGAACATCGTCGGCACGCCGTGCAGGCCGGTGCAGCGCTCGTCCTGCACGGTCTGCAGCGTGGCCAGCGCGTCGAAGCCCTCGCCCGGGACCACCATGCAGCTGCCGTGGGTCACGCAGGCCAGGTTGCCCAGCACCATGCCGAAGCAGTGGTAGAACGGCACCGGGATGCACAGCCGGTCGCGTTCGTCCAGGCGCATGCACTCGCCGATGAAGAAGCCGTTGTTGACGATGTTGCGGTGGCTCAGGGTGGCGCCCTTGGGCGAACCGGTAGTGCCGGAGGTGAACTGGATGTTGATCGCGTCGTCGGGCTGCAACGTCGACTGCAGGGCCTGCACGCGCGCCAGCGCCTGCGTATCGTCGCAGGCGGCGATGCGGTCGAAGTCCAGCGTGCCCGGCACCGTCGGGCCGTCGCCGAGCACGATCACCTGGCGCAGGTCCGGCAGGCGCGGTGCACGCAGCGCCCCGGGGACGCTGTCGTCCAGCTCCGGTGCCAGTTCGCGCAGGATGGCGGGGTAGTCCGAGCTCTTGAAGCGGCGCGCCAGCACCAGCGCCCTGCAGCCGGACAGCCTGAGCGAGTACTCCAGCTCATGGCTGCGGTAGGCCGGATTGATGTTGACCAGGATCAGCCCCGCGCGCGCGGTGGCGAACTGCATCAGCACCCACTCGCTGCGGTTCAGCGACCAGATGCCGATGCGGTCGCCCGGCTCCAGTCCCAGTGCGAGCAGGCCGGCCGCCAGGCGGGTGACCGCCGCGTCCAGCTGCGCATAGTCCATGCGCACGCCCTGCGCCGGCACCACCAGCGCGGGCTGCTTCGGCCAGCGGCCGGCGATGCGCGCGAGCAGCGCGCCGACGGTTTCCTCCAGTAGCGGCGGTTGCGTCGCGCCGACGACATGGCTGGGAGCGGGGACGTGGCTGGACATGATGACGTTTCGGGCCAGGATCGCGGGGGCAAGAGAATACGACGAGCCGTGGCCGATGTCCGTCCGCCGCCGTATGCCGGCGTGCTTGCGGTGCTTGCGAGCAGACTCCGGTTCCGCCCCGTTTGTTCATCGCAACAGGAGTCGGCTGTTCCCTTCTCCCGCTTGCGGGAGAAGGTGGCGCGCAGCGCCGGATGAGGGGATTTTGCCGTGGATTTCCCGTGCTCCAAGCACCTCCATCCGCCCCCGCATCAAGTCCGGGACAGGCTCTTCGGGCACCTTCCCCCGAAAAGGGGCGAGGCCCCGCAAGCGGAAGAGGGCGATATCCGGATTTCGAGATGTGGGCAGGATGGAGCCTGCCCACAGGACGTGTCCCTCACAAACGAAAACGGCCGCCGCGCAGGCCTGCGCGGCGGCCGTGGAAGGTGTGCCTGCATCCTGCGATGCGGGCACCGGGCGATCAGTTGTCGCCGTCCTTGTTCTCTTCCTGGTGCTTGAGGGCACGGGTGTTGCCGAGCACCTCGATGCGTCCACCCGCCTTGCGGAACGCGGCGAGGTCGGCCGCGATGCGTTCGCTGCTCAGCGCCTGCGAGGGCGTGTTGCGCGAGGACTTGGCGGTGAACGAAGACTTGGTTGCGGTGCGAGCCATGGATGTTTTCCTCCTTCGGTGAAGCGGCTGGAAGCGATGGTTCGTTGCCGGAGTGCTCCGGCCGGCGCGCGGATGCGACACTGGCCTGCCTTGACCCGGCGGATCCCGGAAAACGGGACGCACGGGGTGCCAGCGCCGGTATGGCGCCTGCTGTCTGTGTCGGTGGGACAGACGGCGTGGGCAGCGGAGGCCGCCCGGTTGGAGGCAACGCCGCGGGGCGGCGGTTGCGGCGGGGAAATCGCGGGTTGCTCGATTCGCGATACGGAAAGGCGTGCTCCGCATGCTACACGGGCGCATGTAGACAATCGTTAAGCGCGCTGGCGAAGGGGAATATCCCCTGAAAAATCAGCCGTTTGCCTGAGCGGCCGCCAGCGCCAGCCCCTGCACCACGCCGAACGAGGGATCGCCCTGCACCAGGCGTGCGCCCGGAAAGGCGGCGCACGCCGCCTGCCGGATATAGCCGGCGCGCGACATGCCGCCGGTGAGGAACACCGCCTCCGGCTCATGGCCGATATCGGCACGGACCTGCGCCAGCAGCGCGGACAGTTCCTCCAGGTAGCCGGAGGCGGCCGCCTGCAGCGCCGTCGCGTCCACCTGCACGTGCAGGCCGCGCTCGATGTAGTCCATCCGCGCCCGGTGCTCGGGACGGTCGCTCAGGTCGATCTTGGCCGTTTCCACGGCGCGGTACAGGCGCGCGGTGTTGCCGGTGTCCTGCAGGGCCTGCAGCCGGCGGTCGAACGGGGACGGCACCTCGTCGTAGCGGTGGCTGCGGAAATCGCGCTGGCGGGTCATGTCCTGCACCGTGGCCGCCTCGACGTAGTGGTGCGCCGGCACGCGGGTGCTGCCGCGGCCGAACAGCGGCATGAACGCGGCCAGGCTCAGCGCCAGGTCGATGTCGGTGCCGCCGCGGGCGATGCCCCAGGCGCGATGGATCGATGGCGGCTGCGGCCCGCCGACGCTGGCGTGGGCGATGTCGGTGGTGCCGCCGCCGATGTCCACGATCACCGCCTCGTGCCGGGTATCGCTGACGGCGTGGTAGTGCATCGCCGCCGCGGCCGGTTCCTCCAGGAAGTCGATCTCGTCGAAGCCGGCGGCGATCGCCGCCGACTGCAGGATTTCCAGCGCCTGCGCGTTGCCGGCCTCGCCGATCGAGCTGCGGAACTGCACCGGGCGGCCGAGCGTGGCGCTGCGCACGTTGGTGCCCAATTGCGCCGAGGCGGTGAGGCGGATGTGCTCGAGGATGTGGGTGGCGATGCCGGTGATGGTCTGGCGCGCGCGCGGATGCAGGTTGTAGCCGAGCATCGACTTGGGGCTCTGCACCAGGCTGCCCTCGTCCTCGGCGAAATAGGCATCCAGCGCGGCCTCGCCGTACACCGCGTTGTGCAGCAGCGCGGCGGAACTGCGCGGCTGCCGCATCTGCTCCTCCATCCACTGCCGGCGCACGATGCGGATGGCGTCGCGGCGCAGCTGCTCGCGCGTGCGCGGTTGGCCGGCGGCGACAGCCGCGCGGCGCGCCGATTCGGCCAGTTCCTCGACCTGGTGCTCCAGCGCCGGGGTGAGTTCGAAATCGGCCGGATCGCGCATCACCCCGGGGAAGTACACGGTGGTGCGGAACTGCGCCTGCTCGCCGAAGCGCACGCGCACCATCTGGCCGCCGACGAGGGCGGCGGCGGCCGAATTGCTGGTGCCGAAGTCGATGCCGATGCGCATGGGCGGATGCAGGCGGTGCGAGGGGCCGCGCACTGTGCGGCAAGCCGACGGATGCCGCAACCGCGGCGCCGCGGTTGCACAGGGTGGCGATACGTATGCGGCCTTGCAGGAGCAGGGTCAGCCACGATGCCCGTAGCCTTGAATGCCGGCTACGGGAAGCACCGCGGCTGGCGCCGCCCCTGCAGGCGGTCGTGCACGGACCGTGGACAGGGTCTCAGTCCGGCTGGCCCTCGGCCAGTTCCTGCGCATTGGCCTCGCGCACGTCCGCCACTTCCACCGCGAAATGCAGGGTCTGGCCGGCGAGCGGGTGGTTGGCGTCGATGGTGACCTGCTCGGGACCGACGTCGGTCACCGTCACCAGCAGCGGCCCGCCCTGCGCGTTGGCCTGGAACTGCGCGCCGACGGCGACGTCGGTGCCGGCCGGGAACGCGCTGCGCGGTACCTGCTGGACCAGCTGCTCGTGGCGCGGGCCGTAGCCCTGTTCGGGCGCGACGTCGGCCTTCAGGGTGTCGCCGCTGCGCTTGCCGGAGAGCGCCTTCTCCAGGCCCAGCACGATGTTGCCGGCGCCATGCAGGTAGCTCAGCGGTGTCTGCGGCGAGGAGCGGTCGATGACCTGGCCTTCGTCGTTGGTGAGGATGTAGTGGATCGTGGCGACGCGGCCATCCGTGATCTCCATGAGGAAACCTCTCGATTCGATGGGAAGGGAATGCGCCGGTTGATTCACGGCACGAGTGCGTTGTTGCGCCTCCACCGTAGAGGCTGGCGGCGGACGGCGCAACCCGCGCGCTGAACCGCGCATGCACACGCGCATGCCGGGTTGTCGCTCATCCTTCGCCGTGGCTGGCGATCTCGCGTTCGTGCGCCTGCCAGGTCTGCCGGGTCTGCGGCTTGATGAACAGGGCGACCAGGTCCGGGCGCCGCTGCCGTGCCCGCGCCTCGATGCGGCGCACGCACTGCTCGATCTGCGGGGTGGTGCACGCGTCCTCGAACTCGGCACTGAGCGCGGCGACCACCTGGTTGGGGCCCATCTGCAGCGTCAGCACGCCGTTGGCGTTGCGCACGTCCGGATCGGCGGCGGCGATCTCCAGCAGCGAGCGGTCGAAGCCCGGGCTCGCCGGTTCGCCGATCAGCAGTCCCTTGGTCTCGCGTGCGAGCAGGAACGCGGTGGCGGCCAGCACGCAGCCGATGCCGATCGAGGCCACGCCATCGAGCTCGGGCATGTCCAGCCATTGCGCGGCCAGCAGGCCGATCAAGGCGATGAGCAGGCCGAGCAGCGCGGCGCTGTCTTCCAGCAGCACGGTGAAGGTGGTGGGGTCCTTGCTCTGGCGGAAGGCCTGGAAGTAGCCCAGCTTGCCCTTGACGGCGCGGAACTCGCGCAGCGCCACCGTCCACGAGAAGCCTTCGAACAGCAGCGACACGCCCAGTACCACGTAGGCGACGAGGTGGTTGCTGGACGGTTCGGGGGCGAGGATGTGGCTTACGCCCTCGTAGATCGACACGCCCGCGCCCATCGCGAACACCAGCAGCGCGACGATGAAGCTCCAGAAGTACAGCTCGCGGCCATGTCCCAGCGGGTGGTCGATGTCGGCCGGGCGCTCGGCGCGCTTCATGCCGTACAGCAGCAGGATCTCGTTGGTGGTGTCCACCAGCGAGTGCACGCCTTCGCTGAGCATGGCCGAACTGCCGGAGATGGCGGCGGCAACGAACTTGGCCAGGGCGATGGCGAGGTTGCCGGCCAGCGCGGCGTAGACGACGAGACGGGAACCGGTTGGCCTGGACAAGGCTTCACCTGCGAGGGCGTGGGGGACGGTGCCGCACTATCGCGCCGGCTTCGTGGCAGGCGCGTGATCCCGCCTGGCCAAATCCTGGCCGGCAATCGCCGCCGACTGCCCGGCGGCTACAATGGCCGGCCCTTCTGCGACCGACGCCCATGTCTGCCATCCCCGCCTGCCCGCAATGCACCCTGGAAAACACCTACGTCGACGCCGGGCAGTGGGTCTGCGCGGACTGCGGCTTCGAGTGGAGCGCCGAGGACGCCGCGGCCGACGAACAGGGCCAGAGCGTGCGCGACAGCAACGGCAACCTGCTCGCCGCCGGCGACACCGTGGTGGTGATCAAGGACCTGAAGGTGAAGGGATCGTCGATCCCACTCAAGCAGGGCACGGTCATCCGCAACATCCGCCTGGTCGAGGGCGATGCCGAGCACATCGAGGGCCACTCGGACAAGATCAAGGGCCTGGTGCTGAAGACCTGCTTCCTGCGCAAGGCCTGATCGCGCCGATAAGGCAATGGCCGCCTGCTGGCGGCTGAAAGCGGTGCGTGCCGCGGCTTCAATGCGATGCTGCATTGCACAATAATGGGTCGCCCTTCCCCCGGAAAACACGATGACATCCCAAGGCAACACGCTGGCGCGACAGATCGGCCGGCGCGAATACGTGCTGATCCTGTTCGCACTGGCGATGGGCGGTTTCGCCATCGGCACCAGCGAGTTCGCCAGCATGGGATTGATGCCGAACATCGCGCGCGGGCTTTCCATCAGCGAACCGCAGGTGGGACACCTGATCAGCGCCTATGCGCTGGGCGTGGTCATCGGTGCGCCGGTGCTGGCCATCCTCGGCGCGCGCTTGCGCCGCAAGCCGATGGCGGTGTCGCTGATGGCGTTCTATGCGCTGGGCAACCTGGCCAGCGCGCTGGCGCCCAACTATGCGGTGGCGCTGGTGTGCCGCTTCGTCGCCGGCCTGCCGCACGGCGCCTACTTCGGCGTGGCGGCGCTGGTGGCCGCCTCCATCAGCCGTCCCGACCAGCGTGGCGCGGCGGTGAGCCGGGTGATGATGGGGCTGGCGCTGGCGGTGCTGCTGGGCAACCCGCTGGCCAGCTGGATGGGCGAGGTGTGGGGATGGCGTTCGGCCTACCTGCTGGTCACGCTGATCGCCGCGGCCACGGTGGCGCTGGTGGCGTACCTGCTGCCGTCCGACCCGGCCGAGCCGCGGCACGATCCGCTGCGCGAGATCCGTGCGTTCAACCGCTCGCAGGTATGGCTGGCGCTGGGCATCGGCTCGGTCGGATTCGCCGGCATGTTCTGCGTCTTCAGCTACCTGGTGCCGACGCTGACCGAGGTGACCGGCGCAAGCGTGGGCTGGGTGCCGGTCGCGCTGGGAGCGTTCGGCGTGGGCAGCATCCTCGGCACGCTGTTCGGCGGCTGGCTGTACGACCGCATCGGCTTCCGTTCGGTGTTCTGGGTGCTGCTGTGGTCCACCGGGGTGCTGCTGCTTTTCCCGCTGTCCGCCGGCTCGCTGTGGAGCCTGCTGCTGGCGGTGGTGGGGCTGGGCACCATGGGCGCGCTGGGGCCGGCGCTGCAGATGCGGCTGATGGATGTCAGTTCGGACGCGCAGACGCTGGCGGCCGCTTCCCACCATGCCGCGTTCAATGTCGCCAATGCGCTGGGCCCATGGCTGGGCGGGCTGGCGATCACCGCGGGCATGGGCTGGACCGTGACCGGCTACGTCGGCGCGGCCACCGCGGTGGGCGGGTTGCTGGTGTATGCGTGGGCGCGCCATGACGAATCGCGCCTGCACCGGCTGGCGCGGCAGGCCGATTGACCGGCGCGACCGCGGTGCACCGGACTTCGGTCACCGCACCAGGGCGTGGTTGCGGTTCCAGCGGCGCAGGCTGTCGAGCTTGGCCTGGTAGCGCTGGCGCGTCTCGTCCTGCTGGCTGAACGCCAGCGCGCGCTGCAGTTCGCGTCCCGCGCGCCGGGTCTGGCCCTCCAGGAAGTACATGCGCGCCAGCGCGAAGTGGAACAGGTGCGCCTCCCGGTACAGCCGGGTGGCACGCCGGTACCGTTCGGTGGCGCGGGCGTAGTCGCCGGCAGCCTCGGCTTCCATGCCCAGCAGGTACTGCTGGAACGGGTCGTTCTCGCGCGACTGGTCGATGCGCACCTGCAGCCGCGCGGCCTGCGCCAGGTCGCCATTGCGGCGATGCAGGGCGGCGGCATTGAGCAGCGATGGCAGGTGCTGCGGCTCGATCGCCAGCGCACGTTCGAACTGCGCGGCTGCGGCGGCATCGTGGCCCTGGCGCGATTCCAGCACCCCGAGGTTGTTGCGCGCGCGCACGAAGCGCGCGTCGCGCTGCAGCGCCAGCGTCAGGTACTCGCGTGCGGCCGCCTGTTCGCCCTGGGCCATCAGTTCCGAGGCGCGGTTGTTGTAGTAGTGCGCCTGCGCGCGGCGGTCGCTGATCACGACCGGTCCGCGCCGTGCCGGGAGAATGCTCTGGTCCAGGTCGACGCTGCCGCTGCGCCCGTCGAATTCGACCCGGGCATTGACGTGGCCGGCGGCGTAGATGGCGGTGGCGTCCTGGTACCAGCTCAGCACCTGGCCGACCTCCTGCACCTGGGCGGAGATGCCGGCCTCGCGCGCGAGCGCGACGAACAGCAGGGTGAAGGACAGGCAGTTCGCCTGGCCGCTGGCGAAGGTCTCGGCCACGGTATGGGTGGCGTCGGCGCGGTACTGCAATGCCATCCCGCGCGGCGAGAACACCATGTCGGTGAGCCGCTGCAGGCGTTCGCCGGGTGGGCCACCCGGGGCGATGACCTGCTCGCGCAGCATCTTCCTGAGCGCGGGCGGGATCTGCATGATCTGCTCCGGCGCGGGCGGTGCCGCGGGTGCGGCGCGGCTCGGGGATGGAAGAAAGGCCACGAGGGCCACGACGACGACGGCGATCCGCATGTGCATGGGGACACCCGATACGACGGCTCGGACAGGTTGGCGGGAGTATGCGCGTGGGCGGGCGTGGCGCCCATTCAGCACACGGTGGTCGGCTGCGTTGCCCACGGCAGCGGTGGAGGGGAGGCAGGCAAGGCCCTGGCCACCACTGTTCGCATCGTCCTGCCGCGGGCGTGATGGCGCGTTCCGTATCGGGCAGCGAGCGCAGGAAATGAATCGGCATTCATCGGTGCCATGGCGGCGTGAGGCCGGCGCCGCCGCGGCTCACGGTCGTTTTATGGCGCGGCGGCCACAGTGGCATCCACGCTCAAGCCGGATCTGCCGGCAAGCTCCAAAGGAGAAGTCCACGATGAATACACAGACCAAGTCCGCCCATGCTCTCAACGACCTGATCGAGATCTCGCGCGATGGCCAGAAGTTCTACGAGGAGGCGGCCGGCAAGGTGAAGGATGCCGAGCTCTCCAGCCTGTTCACGCGCATCGCAGGCGTCAAGGCCGATCTGGTCGCCAAGCTCAGCGCGGCGGTGGCCACGCTGGGCGAGAAGCCGGCCGAGCACGGCACCATGGTCGGCTCGATGCAGCAGTTCTACGGCAAGGTGCGCGCAACGCTGGGCGATACCCAGTACGGCTACGTGGCCGAGCTGGAGGAATCCGAGGACCGGCTGTTGAAGGCCTTCGACGAAGTGGTGGCCGACGCCGAACTGCCGGCCGCGGTGCGCGACGTGGCCACGCGCCTGCTGCCGGACGTGCGCGCCTGTCACGACATCATGCGCAAGCGCAAGCATGCGATGAAAAGCGCGGCCTGACCGACCGCGGCCGGGCCCGGCGCGGACTCGATCCAACACGATCGCGTAGCGCACCAATGGCAGCAGTTCCCCGACGTCCCGTCCGGCCCGAGCCGGGCGGGACGTTTCCGTATCCGCGTGGCGTCGGCAGCCCTATCCTGTGTCGATGGAAACGCAGCTCACCCTGGGCCTGGACGAGGCACCACCCGCCGAACGCCTGTTCTTCGCCGTGATGCCCGACCCGGCGGCGATCGACGCCATCGGCCACCGGATCGAGTCGCTGCGGCACGACGAACCCCTGACGGCCCGGGCACTGATGCCGCAGCGTTGGCACGTCACCTTGCACCATCTCGGCGACTTCGCCGGCATCCCGCCGTCGTTGCTGGAACGGGCGTACGAGGTGGCCTCGCAGGTCGATGCGACCGCCTTCGAGGTGCGTTTCGACCAGGCGGGCAGCTTCGGCGGACGTTCGCGGCACCACCCGCTGGTGCTGCGCGGCGACACCGGGGCCAACGCGCCGCTGTTCGCGCTGCAACGCCAGCTCGGACTCCGGTTGGCACGCGCCGGGATGGGCCACGACGACCGCTTCGTCCCACACCTGACGCTGATGTACGACCGCATCCGGCTCGAGAACCGGCCCGTGGCGCCGGTGGGCTGGCGCGTGCGCGAGTTCGTGCTGATACGCAGCTTCCTGGGGCAGACGCGCTACGAGTTCGAAGGCCGCTGGTCGTTGCGCTGAGCCGGCATTGCCTGTCTGCGGCGATGGCGCGTAGCCTGCGGCGATGGACGACCTGTCGCCCCTGCCGCCCGCACCCATCGAGCTGCCGCCGCCGCAATGGCAGGCCATCCGCGACGCCTACGAAACGCCGCCGCGGGCCTATCACCACTTCGGCCACGTGCGGGCGCTGTTGCGCCATTTCGGCGAGGTCGCGCAGGGGCCGGGCTGGCGCCAGCCTCGCGAGGTCTGGCTTGCGATGCTGTACCACGATGCGATCTACCAGGCCGGGCGGGCGGACAACGAGGCGCGGTCGGCGCAACTGGCGCGGCAGCAGATCGGCCACTGGCTGCCCGATGCCGGGATCGACATCGACCGCGTGGTGCAGCTGATCGAGCTGACCGCGCGCCACGGGACGTTGCAGCCCGGCGACGTGGATGCCGAGGCGGCGCTGTTCCTGGATTGCGACATGGCGATCCTGGCCGCTCCGGCGGCACGGTTCGACGCATACGACCGCGGCATCGCCCGCGAGTATGCGGGGCATGTCCCGGCGCTGCTGTTCCGCATCAACCGCCGGCGGTTCCTGCGCGGGCTGCTGCGCGCGCCGCGCATCTTCCTCAGTGACTGGTTCCACCAGCGCTGCGACGCCGCTACGCGCGCCAACCTGCGTCGCGTCGCCGGCTAGCACGGCCCGGCGGCCATCGGCATCCGCTAGCATTCGCCGCATGAGTCCTGCCGATGTCGACGACGATCCGATGCCGCAGCCGCCCGAGGAGCCGGCGCCCAACGAGTGCTGCGGCAGCGGTTGCCCCTTGTGCGTCCTCGACCTGTACGCCGAGGAGCTGGCGCGCTACCGCACGCAGCTGGCGGCGTGGAAGCTGCGCCATCCCGGGCACGGGGAGGACGGATCGCCGTAGCCGCCGAGGCCTTGCCTGGCCGGCGTCATGGCGCTGGGCGCCGTCCCGGATCGGGATTATCTTTGTGCGCTGTTTTTCCGGACGTGGATGTACCCATGCGGGCGTGGTGGAAGATGCGGTGGGCGATGACGCTGGTGCTGGCGTCCGTCGTCCCGGGCGCGGTGGCGGCGGATACGGCAACCGAGGTCAGTCATGGCCGCTTCGAGCACGTGCCGGTGCTGGTGCCCGCCGGTGCGCCCGGGCGCGTGGTGATCTGGTTCGCCGGCGACGCCGCGCACGCGGGCGAGCGCCGGGCGCGGATCGAGGCGCTGCGCGTCGACGGCGCGCTGGTCGCGCTGGTCGACAGCGCCCGCCTGCAGCGGGTGGTGGCCGGTGATGGCGGCGCCTGTGCCTTCTCGTCCGGCGACGTGGAGAACTTCTCCCGCTACCTGCAGGCCTACCTGCATGTGCCCACCTATCGCCTGCCGCTGCTGGCCGGCGATGGCGATGGCGCCGCGCTGGCCTATGCGGTGGCGGCGCAGGCCCCGGACCACGTGTTCGCCGGCCTGCTGACCGAGGGGCCGTGTCCGTCCACCTCGCCGGGCGACATCGTCTGCGGCAGGGGCGTGGCGAACGGCGCGACGCTGCAGCCGGTGTCCTTGCCGCTGCCGTGGCTGGCGGCGAGCGCCACGGAAGGGGCGGCCTGCGGACAGGCCGGCTTCATCGCCCGGGTTCCGCAGGCGCGCGTACTCAAGCGCGACGCGCACGGCAGCGTGGTGCCGGCGCTGGTGGCCGCGGCGCGTTCGCTGGGCGAGCAGGAGGGCGTGAGCCTGCCGCCGCCTCCCGCCAGTCTGGGCAACCTGCCGCTGGTGGAGGCCATCGCGCAGCCGGGCGACCACCCGGATACCTTCGCCATCTTCGTCTCCGGCGACGGCGGCTGGGCCGGCCTGGACAAGAACGTCGCCGCCAGCCTGGCGGCCGCCGGCATTCCCGTGGTCGGGCTCGATTCGCTGCGCTATTTCTGGACCCGGCGCACCCCGGACTCGTTCGCGGCGGACCTGGACCGGATCGCGCGCTACTACGGCAACCGCTGGAAGCGCAGCCGCATCGTGCTGATCGGCTTCTCGCAGGGCGCCGACGTGCTGCCGGCGGCGATCAACCGCCTGCCGGCCGCCACGCGCCGGCAGGTGGCGCTGACCGCCCTGCTGTCGGTGGCCGCTACCGCCGACTACGAGTTCCACGTCAGCAACTGGCTCGGCGACGACGGCAAGGGCCTGCCGGTGGCGCCGGAGGTGGCGCGGCTGCCCGCCGCGGCCACCCTGTGCCTGTACGGCGAGAAGGACGGCGATGCGCTGTGTCCCCGGCTGCCGCAGGGCCAGGTGCGGGTGCTGGCATTGCCGGGCGACCACCATTTCAAGGGCGACTACGCGCGGGTGGCGCAGGCGATCCTGCAGCAGCTCGCGGCGTCGCCGCAGTAGCGGTGGCCGGCTAACCGCGCCGGCGCGGTTCCAGCGAGATCAGCCGGGTCACGTCCAGCAGTGCCGCCGGCAGGTGCATGCCGCCGGGCGCGGCCAGATAGCGCGGGCGCCAGCTGGGGGCGAACTTGTCCTTGAAGCGGCGCAGGCCGCTGAAGCCGTAGAAGCGCTCGCCATGGCGCGCCACCAGGTTGGCGAAGCGGTTCCAGCGGCCGGCCAGGCGATGCTGGGCCAGGCCGGACAGCGGTGCCATGCCCAGCGAGAAGCGGGTATAGCCTTGGTCGCGCCCCCACTGGAACATCGCCAGGAACAGGTAGTCCATCGTGCCCTTGGGCGCGTCGTCGGCATGCCGCATCAGATCCACCGACAATTCGTGGCCGGCCGGCGCGGTCCACAGGTTGGCGAAGGCGACGATGCGGCCTTCGTGCTCGACCACCGCGATCGGGAAGCGGCGCAGGTACACCGGGTCGAAGCTGCCCAGCGAGAAGCCCTTTTCCTCGCCGGCCTTCTCGTCCAGCCACTGCCGCGAGATCTGCGCCAGCACCGGCATCGCCGCTTCCACCTGCTCAGGCGGCAGGATGCGGAACTGCAGGCCGCTGCGCCTGCCCTTGTTGAAGGCCTGGCGCAGGTCGGCGCGCGCGCTGCCTTCCAGGCTGAAATCCTGCAGCGACACCATCGCCTCCTCGCCCAGCTTGACCAGGCTCAGCCCCAGGTCGAGGTAGGTCTGCCAGTAGGCCTCGCCGACCTGGTAGAACACCGGCCGCAGGCCGAGCCGGTCGGCCTCCTCGCGGAAGCGCCAGATCAACTGGCGCGCGGTATCCGGCGGACCCACCGGGTCGCCCATGGCGATGAGCGAGCCGCCGTGGCGCTGCATCATCACGAAGCCGGTGTTGCGCTCGTCGCGCAGCAGCGCCTTGTCGCCGGTGAAGGCCAGGCAGGCCTGCGAATCGGTGGCCGCCGCCAGCACCGGCGCCAGCGTGTCCAGCTCGGCCTCGCTGGCCGGCGGCAGTGGCCGGCGGGTGCTGCGCAGCAGCCGCGCCAGCCCGAACACGATCACAGCCACCGCCACGATCAGCAGCGCGCGCAGCGCGCGCGGGGCGTTGGCCGAGGAGGCGAACTCCCACCACAGCTCGTTGCTGTATTCGACATGGCTGTAGACGAAGAACAGCAGCCACACGGTGGCCACCAGCACCAGTCCCAGGTTGCCCAGCCAGCGCCACGACCAGGCCTCGTCGAGCAGCGCGCTCTCGCGGTAGAACCCGCGGCGCGAAAGCCACAGCGCCGCGGCCATCAGCGCCGTGCACAGCGCCACCGAGTAATGGCTGCCGCGCAGCAGCGACAGCGGTGCCAATGCGATGCAGGACACCAGCGCGATCGCCCAGGCCGAACGGCTGCGCCGCTGCAGGCCTTGGCCGATCAGCAGCAGCAACACCCCGCCCAGGCTGACCAGCAGGTGCGAGGTCTCGATCAGCGGCAGCGGCGCCACCGTCTGCCGCTGGCGCGGGGTGGGCAGGGTGCCGTCGATCACCAGTACCGCGCCCACCACGAACACCGCCAGCGCGATGATCTGCGGCAGCCACGGGCGCAGTGCCGACCACATCGCGCGCATGGTCGCCGTGCCCGCGCGGACCGGACGCTGCAGGCCACCCGCTGTGGCCAGCAGGGTGGAGATCAGCAGCGGCACCAGGTAATAGGTGACCCGATACACCAGCGCGGCCGCCAGTAATGCCGCCGGCGCCATGCCCGGCAGCAGCTTGAGCATGCTCCACTCGAACACGCCCAGGCCGGCCGGCACGGTGGACACCAGCCCGGCCAGCACCGCCACCAGCCACAGGCCGACGAAGCCGATGTAGCCGGTGCCCGGCAGCGGCGGCAGCAGCACGTAGAACGCCGCGCTGGCCAGGCACAGTTCGACAACGCTCAGGGCGGTCACGCCCAGCACGGTGCGCCAGTCCGGCAGCCACAGCGAATGCCGGCCACGGCCAACGCTGCGGCCCTTGTCGCCCACCAGCACCAGCATCAGCGCGTAGCCGGCCAGCGTGGCGATACCGGCGCCACGCACGGTCGCCACGCCGACCGGCAGCACCCGCGCGGCGGCATCGGGTTCGAACAGCAGGGCCAGCCCGAGCAGCACCCAGGCGCCGAAGACGAAGCCGAGCGTGCTCATCAGCACCACCTGGCCGATCTCGGCCAGGCTCAGGCCGGCGCTGCCGTAGCCGCGCAGCCGCACCGCACCGCCGGTGAGCGCGGCGAACCCCAGCGTCTGGCCGACCGCATGGGCCAGGAACGCGGTGATGCCGACCCGTGCCGGATGCACCTGCTTGCCGCTGCGCCTGAGCCCGATGGCATCGAAGCCGACCAGGCAGGCATAGCTGCCCAGGCCCAGCAGCAGCGCCAGCGCCACCTGGCCGGGGGAGATCAGCTGGAAGGCGTGGTGGATCTGCCGGTAGCCGTGTTCGCTGAACTCGCCCGACAGCGCACGCAATGCCAGCGCCAGCATCACCAGGCTGACCACGATGGGCAGGGCGCGGCGCCAGGCCGGAGGGGGCGGAAGGGCGGGTTCGACGGTATCGGTCATGGGGAAGGCGGATGCCGGCGTGCGGTCGCGCAGGCGCTGTGCAGGTTCGCGGCGGACATGCCGATGGGTGGGCCGATGGATGGAAGGGCGGGAATGCCTGGCATCCCGGTGGCGCGCATCATAGCGTCGCCGCGGTGGTGCCGACGTGGAGACCGGGTGCGGCATCGCGGACGGCTGCGCCGGTGGCCGATTCGGGCGACAATCGCAAGGATTTCAAACGGGGAATGACCATGGATCGCTACGAAACCGGCCCGCGCATGTCGGAGATGACCGTCCACCACGGCGTGGCCTATCTTTCCGGCCAGGTGGCCGAGGACACCAGCGCCGACATCGTCGGCCAGACCGAGCAGGTGCTGCACGAGATCGACCGGCTGCTGGGGCTGGCCGCCACCGACAAGAGCAAGATCCTGCGCGCGGAGATCTACCTGGCCGACATCGGCGATTTCCAGGCCATGAACGAAGTCTGGGAGAAGTGGGTGGCGCCGATGCATACGCCGGCACGTGCGACCATCCAGGCCGCGCTCGCCAACCCGGAGTGGAAGATCGAGATCCTCGTCACCGCGGCGGTTTGACGCGCCGGGGAGCGGAATCGCTTCCGGTTCGAAACAGCGCATCATCCCCGCCACGGGGATGGTGCGAATCGTCCCGCTCGGGGCGGCCGTGCGGGAGTGCCGCCATCGGCTGCGTCGACCGTCGGGACGGTGCATGCACGCATATCCAGTCGCGTCCGGCCGCGCCGAGGTGGATGCGGCCCAGACGGCCTGCGCCGACATCTTCATCCCTGTGCGGGACGGATCTCGATGCAGTCCACCGGACAGGCCGGCACGCACAGTTCGCAGCCGGTGCACAGCGGCGCGATGACGGTGTGCATGTACTTGGCGCCGCCGACGATGGCATCGACCGGGCAGGCCTGGATGCACTTGGTGCAGCCGATGCAGTCGGCCTCGACGATCCATGCCACCTGCGGCGGCTTGTGCTCGCCGCGGCTGCGGTCGTAGGGGCGCGGCGGCACGCCCAGCACGTGCGCCAGCGCGCGCGCGCCGGCATCGCCGCCGGGCGGACAGCGATCCACGCCGGCCTCTCCGCGCGCCATCGCCTCGGCATACGGGCGGCAGCCGTCGAAGCCGCACTGGCCGCATTGGGTCTGCGGCAGGAGGCGGTCCAGGCGTTCGGTCAGGTCGGTGGCGTCGGTATCGGACATGCGTGGCGTCGGCTGCGCGGTCGGGGGACGGGAACGGCGGTCATCGCCCCGGTCGGTGAATCGTAATGGCACGGTGGCGCCGAGCCTGTGCTTGCATCCCTTTTCCGGGGGCTCGGTCGGGCCTTCCGGCGAGGCCCGACCGCAATCGAGGTAGAGCCGCATCGATCCAGCGCGGTTGCGGAATCACCGTGCGGGCCGGATCCGGGCCGCGCACATTATCGCCCGGCGGCGCATGGCCCGCGCATCAGGCCACGCGCCTGCCGCGGTACCAGCACTCGTGCGCCAGCGCCAGCATCGGCCGATCCTCCCTGCTGTCGCCGTAGGCGTGGATGCGTTCGTAGCGCGCCAGGTCGTAGCGTTCGAGGACGAGCCGGGCCTTGTGCGGCCCGCAGTCGCCATCGACGTAGCGGCCGGTGAGGCGGCCATCGCGCTGCTCCAGCCGGTTGCAGATCAGCTGCAGGCCGTGGCGTTCGCACCAGGGGCGCAGGTACAGGTCCAGCGAGCCGGACACCAGCACCACGGCATGGCCCTGGCGGTGGTGCCAGTCGATCCGCTGCATCACGTCCGGGCGCAGCAGCGCGGGCAGGATGTCGCGCGCGTAGGGCTCGCCATGCGCGGCGATCTCCGCCGCCTCGCGGCCGGCGAACGTCAGGCGGGTCACGCGGGCGCGGATGCCCACGGCCGAGACCAGCCCGGCGCGGTAGCCGAGCAGCCACGGGCCGACGGTCCACCTGGCCCGCGACCGCTGCGCCGGCGTCGCCACGCGGCGCAGGAAGCGCCCGTAGGTGTCGCAGGTGGTCACCGTGTGGTCGAAATCGAACAGGGCCAGGTGCATGCGTAGCCGTCTCGATGCGGGAAGGCGTGCGTAGCCGAGTTCGGCGGCCCGTGCGGGAACGCCCGCTCAGCGCACCGGCATGCCGGGCTGCGCCGCGGCGTCGGCATCGAGCAGCGCCAGCGCGCCGGCGTCGAAGCCGGCCGACAGGATCATGCCCTCGCTGATGCCGAAGCGCATCTTGCGCGGGGCCAGGTTGGCGATGAACACCACGTTGCGGCCGACCAGCTTGTCCGGCTCGCCGTAGCTGGCGCGGATGCCGGAGAAGATCTGCCGCTTGCCCAGCTCGCCGGCGTCCAGTTCGAAGCGCAGCAGCTTGTCCGAACCCTCGACGAACTCGCACACCAGCACCTTGCCGATGCGCAGGTCGAGCCTGGCGAAGTCGTCGATGCCGACGTACTGCGGGGCGTCGTCCGCTTTGGCGGGAGCCTCGGCCTTGGGTGCCGGCTTGGCGGGAACAGTGGCGGCGGCGAGGGTGTCCTTGGAAGCGTCGG
The DNA here is from genome assembly GCA_023425225.1 of Pseudomonadota bacterium. Classification (GTDB taxonomy): domain Bacteria; phylum Pseudomonadota; class Gammaproteobacteria; order Xanthomonadales; family Xanthomonadaceae; genus MMGLT7. Next base: position 1,471 of record JAFADB010000055.1, on the reverse strand, counting down.
TCATGGCGTCGATGAGTTTGGGGTCGATACGGGTGAACAGGGCGGTGTAGGGCTGGATCACGTGCGCGGTCAGCGGCCGTGCCAGCGCCTGCCAGCCGTCCACCGGCGCGGACAGGAAGGCCTCGGCCTCGGCGCTGGTGCGCGGGATCACCGGCTTGAGCGCGGCGGCGAGCACGCGGAACAGGTTCAGGCCCTGGGTGCACACCGCCTGCAGCTGCGCATCGGCGCCGTCTTGTTTGGCGATCACCCACGGCTTGTGTTCGTCGATGTACCTGTTGGCCTCGTCGGCCAGCGCCATGGTCTGGCGGATCGCGCTGGCCGGGTCGTTGCGCTCGTAGGCCTCGCGGATCGGCGCCAGCGCGGCGGCAAAGCGCTCGTACATGGCCTTGTCCGGCAGCTCGGCGGCCAGCTCGCCGCCGAAGCGCTTGTTGATGAAGCCGGCGCAGCGGCTGGCCAGGTTGACGAACTTGCCCACCAGGTCGGCGTTGACGCGGGCGATGAAGTCGCCCAGGTTCAGGTCCAGGTCGTCGACGCCGCCGGAGGACTTGGCGGCGAAGTAGTAGCGCAGTGCTTCCGGCTCCAGGCCCACGTCCAGGTAGGTGCGCGCCATCACGAAGGTGCCGCGCGACTTGGACATCTTGGCCCCGTCCACGGTCAGGTAGCCGTTGACGTGCAGTGCGGTCGGTGCGCGGTGGCCGGTGCCGTGCAGCACCGCCGGCCAGAACAGGCCGTGGAAGTTGACGATGTCCTTGCCGATGAAGTGGTGCAGCTCGGCCTGCGAATCCGCGACCAGGTAGCTGTCGAAGTCCTCGCCGGTCTGCGCGCACAGGTTCTTGAAGCTGGACAGGTAGCCGATCGGCGCGTCCAGCCAGACGTAGAAGTACTTGCCGGGCTGGCCGGGGATCTCGAAGCCGAAGTACGGCGCGTCGCGCGAGATGTCCCAGGCGCGCAGGCCGCCGTCGGCGTCCAGCCATTCCATCAGCTTGGCCTTCACCCCGGGCAGGGCCACGTCGCCGGCCAGCCACTGCCGCAGGAAACCCTCGAAGTGGCCGACCTCGAAGAAGAAGTGCTCAGAATCGCGGATCTCCGGCGTGGCGCCGGAGATCACCGAGCGCGGCTGCTCCAGGTCGGTCGGCGCGTAGGTGGCGCCGCAGACCTCGCAGTTGTCGCCGTACTGGTCGGGCGCGCCGCAGTTGGGGCAGATGCCCTTGATGTAGCGGTCCGGCAGGAACATGCCCTTGGCCGGGTCGTAGAACTGCGCCACCGAGCGCCGGCTGATGTGCCCGGCCGCGGCCAGCTTCTCGTAGAACGCGCAGGTCAGCTCGCGGTTGGTCGGCGAGTTGGTCGAGTCGTAGTTGTCGAAGGCCACGCCGAAGGCGGCGAAGTCGCGCTCGTGGCCGGCCTTGATCTCGGCGATGAACGCTTCCGGCGTCACCCCGGCCTTTTCGGCGGCCAGCATGATCGGCGTGCC
>JAFADB010000075.1 GCA_023425225.1 Pseudomonadota bacterium | reverse complement strand
TGGCGCGCATGGACTACCTGCGCCAGGGCATCTACCTGCGCGGCTACGCGCAGAAGCAGCCCAAGCAGGAATACAAGAAGGAGGCCTTCGAGCTGTTCTCGGAGATGCTGGAGAACGTCAAGCGCGAGGTGGTGGGCTTGCTGGCGCGCGTACGCATCCGCAGCGAAGAGGAAGTGGCGGCACTGGAGGAGCAGGAGCGCCAGCAGGTGCAGGCGCGGCTGCAGGCCTCGCAGTTCCAGAAGCAGGATGCCGGCAGCTACAGCGCCGACGAGGAGGCCGAGCAGGTGCAGACGGCGCGCGCGCGCGCCCAGCAGGGACAGGCCGGCCAGACGCCGGCGGTGGCCCAGGTGGTGCGCGAGGAGCCCAAGGTCGGACGCAACGACCCGTGCCCGTGCGGCAGCGGCAAGAAGTACAAGCACTGCCACGGGCAACTCAACTAGCGCTGAATCGACCGTAGTGCAGCCCGCGACGCGGGTTGCACCCCCAGGTCCGCTGCGCGGACTCGGGGCCCCACGGTCTCGCCGCTCCGATCCCCACGGCTGTCGCCGCGCCCCCTTGCCAAGGGGGAGCGCACATCGGGCTTCGCCCGCTGCGCCCCAAACTTCGCGTTGCGAAGTTCGGGCCCCGGCTCGTTGCCTCCGATCCCCACGGCTGTCGCCGCGCCCCCTTGCCAAGGGGGGAGCGCACATCGGGCTTCGCCCGCTGCGCCCCAAACTTTGCGTTGCAAAGTTCGGGCCCCGGCTCGTTGCCCCCGATCCCCGCGGCTGTCGCCGCGCCCCCTTACCAAGGGGGCTTTGCTGCAGATACACCTCCTGGCAGTTTGTGGGAGCGGCTTCAGTCGCGATGGACTTTTCCTGTAAGGCTTCATCGCGACTTAAGTGCTCCTGCAGGTCGCTCTCACAGGTCGTTGCTGCGAGGACTGCGACAGGTCCCAAAGCCGGCGCAGGGCGGCTTGCCAGTCGGCCATCTGGAGCGGGGCCAGCGCGTCGGGCTAAGCTTGGTCCATGCCGACCCCCAAACGTTCCATCCACGTCGTTGCTGGCGTGATCGTCGATACGCGCGGCCGCATCCTGCTGACCCGGCGCACCGAGAAAAGCGATCTCCCCGGTCTGTGGGAATTCCCCGGCGGCAAGCTGGAGCCGGGCGAGAGCTCCGAGCAGGCGCTGGTGCGCGAGCTGCGCGAGGAGCTGGGGATCGAGGCCGAGGTCGGTCCGCTGCTGATGGAGGTGCCGCAGCAGTATCCGGATAAGCGCCTGCGGCTGGAGGTGCGCCGCGTCGCGGCGTGGAAGGGCAATGCCCGCGGCCGCGAAGGCCAGCCGCTGACCTGGGTGCTGCCGGAACGGCTGTCGCGCTATTCGATGCCGCCGGCCGACCAGCCGGTGGTGGCCCTGTTGCGCGATCCCGATCGTTACCTGGTCACCCCCGAGCCCGACAGCGAAAGCAGCTGGGTGGGCGGTCTGGAGCAGGCGCTGGACGCGGGCGTGTCGCTGGTGCAGTTGCGCTCGGACGCGGCCGGAGGTGGCTGGACGGCGCTGTTGCGCAGCACGCTCAGGCGCTTCGCACGACGCAAGGTGCGCTGGCTGCTGCATGGCGACATCGCGCTGGCCGACGAGCTGGGCATCGGCGTGCACCTGGAGCCGGCGCAGCTGGCCGGGCTGGAGCGCAGGCCCCTGCCCGAAGGCCGTCCGGTGGCGGCCTCATGCAATGACGCGGACGAACTGCAGGCCGCGCAGCGGCTGGGGTGCGATTTCGCCGTGATCGGGCCGGTGCATGCGACGGCCGGCCATCCCGGCGCGCCGACGCTGGGCTGGAAGGGCTTCGAGAGGCTGCGCGAGCACGTCGCCCTGCCGCTGTACGCCAGCGGCGGCATGAAGCCCGGCGACATCGTCGAGGCGCGCCGGCACGGCGCGCAGGGCGTGGTCGCGCTGCAGCCGTAGACGGCGGCCCGCGGCCGCAACCGGAGTCAGTACAGCCGGACCCAGAAGCAGCCGTAGTGCCGCTGCAGGCCCAGCACCGTGCGCGACGGCGTGGCGCTGCCGCGCAGCGTCTGCTCCAGGCGTAGCGCGGTGGGCCGGCGCTGCGGCGGGGCGACGGGGTCGTCGCCCTCGGCAGCCGGCTCTGGCAGGTCGGTGAATACCGGGGCGATGTCCACCAGGGGACGGTCGGCGATGGCTTCCAGCCGCTCCAGCACGCGGTTGGCGGCGGCATCGCCGGTGCCGCTCCACCAGTAGAGGCTGGAGAGCCCGTTGACGTCCTGCGCGCTGATCGCGCTGCGCAGCTGCTGGACCAGATCGCTCAGGCGGCGGGTGCAGCCGGCGCGGTACAGCGCCGGCATCGCGGCCCGGGCAGCCGATGCCGCGGGCAGGCGCTCGTTGGCGCCCACGTCCTCGCAGCGACGATCGGTGAAGGCGGTGGTGCCGTCGGCGTTGACGCAGCGGTTGATGGCGCGCTGTGCGTGCGTGTCCGCGGCGCAGGCGAGCAGTGCGCCGGTCAGGATGAGGGCTGGGAGGCGGCGCGGCATGGGCGCAGCGTAGCCGCTGCCCGCCCGGCACGGAAGCGCGTCAGCTGCGGCCCAGCCGTTGCAGTACCGTGGTGGCGGGCTTGGCCAGGTTGAGCGTGTAGAAATGCAGGCCGGGCGCGCCGCCCTCGAGCAGGCGGTTGCACAGCTGCGCCACCACGTCGGCGCCGAAGGCCTTCACCGAGTCGGCATCGTCGCCGTAGGCGGCCATGCGCCGGCCGATCCAGCGCGGGATCTCCGCCCCGCACTGCTCTGAGAAGCGGCGCAGCTGGCTGAAATTGGAGATCGGCATGATGCCCGGGATGATCGGGATCTCCACGCCCAGCCGGCGCACGTCGTCGACGAAGCGGAAGTAGGCGTCGGCGTTGTAGAAGTATTGGGTGATGGCGGCATCGGCGCCGGCCTCGACCTTGGCCTTGAAGTGGCGCAGGTCGGCCAGCGCGTCGCTGGCCTGCGGGTGCGTCTCCGGGTAGGCGCCGACCTCGATGTGGAAGGCATCGCCGTGCTCGGCGCGGATGA
>JAFADB010000040.1 GCA_023425225.1 Pseudomonadota bacterium | reverse complement strand
CAGCTGGCCCAGGCGCAGGCGCTGGGCATCACGGCGGTTCCCAGTTTCGTCATCGACGGCCGCTACCTGGTGCAGGGCGCGCAGCCACCGCAGCGCTTCGCCGACGTGCTGGCCGGCATCGCCGCCGAGTCCGCCGCGGCTGCCGCCGGCCCGGCGCCGGGCTGCGGCCCGGACGGTTGCCGCTGCTGAGGTTCTGAAGCTTCGCCGCGCATCTGCGACAATGCCGCGATGCGCCATGTGGCGCGGGCTGCGAGGACACCATGCTGCTGATCGGCGTTGCCGGAACCGAACTGGCCCCCCGCGAGCGGGCGTGGCTGCAGCACGATGCCGTGGCCGGCGTGGTGCTGTTCCGGCGCAACTATGCCTCGCGCGCGCAGGTGGCCGAGCTGGCGGCCGCGATCCGCCAGGCCGCGCCACGCCCGGTGCTGGTGTGCGTGGACCAGGAAGGCGGGCGCGTGCAGCGCTTCACCGACGACGGCTTCACCCGGTTGCCGCCGCTGGCGCGGCTGGGCGAGGCGTACGCGCGCGATCCGGACGGCGCGCTGGCGTTGGCCGAGGAACACGCCTGGCAGATGGCCAGCGAGATCCGCGCGGCCGGCCTGGACCTGAGCTTCGCCCCGGTGGTGGACCTGGGCCGCGGCAACCGCGCCATCGGCGACCGTGCCTTCGCCGCCGAGCCGGAGGTGGTGGCGCGCTTCGTCGCCGCCTACGTGCGCGGCATGCACGCGGCCGGCATGGGCGCCACGCTCAAGCATTTCCCCGGCCACGGTTCGGTGGCGGAGGACACCCACGTCGATGTGGCGGTCGATCCGCGCCCGCTGGCGGACATCCGGTGCGAGGACCTGGTGCCGTTCGCCGCCGGCATCGCCGCCGGCGCCGACGCGGTGATGATGGCGCACGTGGTCTATCCGCAGGTGGCGCCCGAGCCGGCCGGCTGCTCGCCGTACTGGATCGCCGACGTCCTGCGCGGCGATCCCGCCGGCGGCGGCCTGGGCTTCCGTGGCGTGGTGTTCTCCGACGACATCGGCATGGCCGCCGCGCATGCCGTCGGCGGCGTGGCCGCGCGCGTCACCGCGCACCTGGATGCCGGCTGCGACGTGGTGCTGGTGTGCCATCCCGAGCTGGTGGAAGAATCGCTGCACGCCGTGGCCGGGCGCGCCGCCAACACCGCGGCGCTCATCGGCCTGATCGGCCGCGGCGCCCTCGGCTGGGACGGCCTGCTGGCCGACCGCCGCCACGGCCTGTTCCAATCCCGTTTCGAAGACAACCCCGGAAGAACCGCCTGATGTCCAACCTCACCATCCCGCAGGCCCTGGCCAAGGCCGACCTGCTGATCGACCGTCCCACCATCGACGCCGCCGTGGCGCGCGTGGCCGACGAGATCGCACGCGACTACCAGGGCGAAGTGCCGGTCTTCCTGACCATCATGCACGGGGCCCTGCCGTTCGCCGGCCAGCTGGCCCTGGAGCTGGGCGCGCGCGGCCAGGACGTGCAGTTCGACTACCTGCACGCCACCCGCTACCGCGGCGAGCTGACCGGCGGCGATCTGGTGTGGAAGCACCGCCCGGCCACCGCGCTGTACGGCCGCCGCGTGCTGCTGGTGGACGACATCCTAGATGAGGGCTACACCCTGCAGGGCGTGCGCCAGTGGTGCCTGGAGCAGGGCGCCACCGACGTGCGCATCGTCGTGCTCACCGTCAAGCGCCACGACCGCTGCGTGCCGGGCGTGGCGGCCGACTACGTCTGCCTGGAAGTGCCGGACCGCTACGTGTTCGGCTTCGGCATGGACGTCAACGAAGGTCTGCGCAGCGTGCCGGCGATCTACGCGTTCAAGGAAGGCGAGGACGTATGAGCGCGATCTCGCTGGCGGTGATCGGCGGTACCGGCGTCTACAAGCTGGCGCAGCTGGAGGATGTCGAGAGCCACGAGCTGGAGACCCGCTTCGGCAAGCCGTCCGGGCCGCTCCGCGTGGGCACGCTGCTGGGCCACCGCGTGGCCTTCCTCGCGCGCCATGGCGAAGGCCACTCGCTGCCGCCGCACCTGATCAACTACCGCGCCAACCTTGCCGCACTGCAGCAGGTCGGCGCCACGCGGGTGCTGGCGCTCAATACCGTCGGCGGCATCAGCGAACGCTATGCGCCGCGCGTGCTCGGTTGCCCGGACCAGCTCATCGACTACACCTGGGGGCGCGTATCCACCATCTGCGAGGAGCCGGGTTCGGAGGTGGTGCATGTGGACTTCACCCATCCGTATTCGCCGCTGTTCCGCAGCAAGGTGGTTGCCGCGGCCAAGGTGACCGGTGCGGCGCTGGTTGACGGCGGCTGCTACGGCGTGACCCAGGGGCCGCGGCTGGAAACGGCGGCCGAGATCGCGCGCATGCGTCGCGACGGCTGCGACCTGGTGGGCATGACCGGCATGCCGGAAGCGGCGCTGGCGCGCGAACTGGGCCTGGAATACGCCTGCCTGGCGATCGTCGCCAACTGGGCGGCCGGCTGCGGCGATGCCGGGGAGATCACCATGGCCGAGGTGCTGGACAACGTGGCCGCGGCGTCGGCCGGAATTGCGGAGCTGGTGGGGGAATTGGCCCGCGGGTGATTGTCATCGCTGAACAAGCTTTGCATACTCCGCCGGTGCGCCTTGCCGCGTACACCACCCATTAATTGCAAAGGTCACGCATCACCATGCCGAACGGTACCGTCAAGTGGTTCAACGACGCCAAGGGATTTGGCTTCATCTCACCGGAGGACGGCAGCGCCGATGTTTTCGCGCACTTCTCCGCGATCAACTCCAAGGGCTTCCGCAGCCTGCAGGAAGGCCAGAAGGTCACCTACGACGTGACGCAGGGCCCCAAGGGCGCCCAGGCCTCCAACATCACGCCCGTCGAGTAACCTGCTCGGCAATGGCACTTGAACCCCGCTTCGGCGGGGTTTTTTGTGCGTGGCGACTGGCGTCGCGTGGGGTTGTTGTTCGCGCGGGTGCCGGCGCGGCCGTCGTCGCCATGCCTGCGGCATTGCGTGTTGCGGTGCCGCATCCGGACTGCTGCATAATCGGGACATACGTTCGCTGGGGGAAGGTCGATGTCAACAGGATTTCTCGCGCTGGTGGTGCTGGTGGCCGGCGTCATCGTGCTGTTCAAGACCGTGCGCATGGTGCCGCAGGGCTACGAATGGACGGTGGAGCGCTTTGGCAGGTACACCCACACCATGTCGCCCGGGCTGCATTTCCTGATCCCGATCGTCTACGGCGTGGGTCGCAAGGTGAATGTCATGGAGCAGGTGCTGGACGTGCCCAGCCAGGACGTGATCACCAAGGACAACGCGGTGGTCAAGGTCGATGGCGTGGTGTTCTTCCAGGTGCTGGACGCGGCCAAGGCCGCCTATGAGGTGTCCAACCTGGAACAGGCCACCATCGCCCTGGTGCAGACCAACATCCGCACCGTGATCGGCTCGATGGACCTGGACGAGTCGCTGAGCCAGCGCGAGACCATCAACGCGCAGCTGCTGAACGTGGTCGACCATGCCACCAACCCGTGGGGCATCAAGGTCAACCGCATCGAGATCCGCGACATCCAGCCGCCGCGCGACCTGATCGACTCGATGGCGCGGCAGATGAAGGCCGAGCGCGAGAAGCGCGCGCAGATCCTCGAGGCCGAGGGCTCGCGCCAGTCCGAGATCCTGCGCGCCGACGGCGAGAAGCAGGCCGCGGTGCTGCAGGCCGAAGGCCGCAAGGAAGCCGCGTTCCGCGATGCCGAGGCGCGCGAGCGCTCGGCCGAGGCGGAGGCCAAGGCAACGCAGATGGTGTCCGAGGCGATCGCCCAGGGCGACGTGCAGGCGATCAACTACTTCATCGCGCAGAAGTACGTGGAGGCCTTCAAGGAACTGGCGACCGGGCCGAACCAGAAGTTCGTGCTGATGCCGATGGAGTCGTCCGGCATCATCGGCTCGATCGCCGGCATCGCCGAGCTGGCCAAGGAAGCGCTCGGCAAGCAGGGCGATGCCAGGGCCGCGCGTGGCGGCGTGCCGCCGCGGGTGGGGGGCTGAACGATGCGCTGGGACGTCGGAGTCTGGGGGGCGCTGGCGTTGCTGCTGTTCGCGGCCGAGGCGCTGGCGCCCGGCGCCTTCATGCTGTGGATGGGGTTCGCCGCCACGGTCGTGTTCGTCGCGGT
>JAFADB010000030.1 GCA_023425225.1 Pseudomonadota bacterium | reverse complement strand
GGTTCCAGTCCAGTACCGCCCACTCGAAGCGGCCGCAGTCCTCGGCCACCGCCTTGCGCGCCAGGTGGCGCAGCAGCGCCTGCCCGGCGCCCTTGCCGCGGTGCTGCTCGCGCACGAACAGGTCTTCCAGGTAGATGCCGTTGCGGCCGTTCCAGGTCGAGTAGTTGTAGAAATACACGGCGAACCCCAGCGCCTCGCCGTCCTGCTCGCAGACCAGCGCGTGGGCGGTGGCGCCGTCGCCGAACAGGGTGCGGCGCAGGTCGTCCTCGCTCGCCTTGGCGGCGTGCTCGGCGCGTTCGTAGATCGCCAGTTCGCGGATCAGCTGGCGGATCAGCGGCACGTCGTCCGGCGTCGCCGGGCGGATGCTCGGCGCCGCGCTCATCGCGCCGCGGCCACTTCGGCGCGCATGCGCGCGATGGTCTGCGCGTAGGCATCGCGCGTGCGCGGCTCGCGGAAGATCGCCGAGCCGGCGACGAAGGCGTCGGCGCCGGCGGCGGCGATCGCGCCGATGTTGTCGGCCTTGACCCCGCCATCGACCTCCAGGTGGATGTCGCGGCCGCTGGCATCGATGCGCGCGCGCACCGCGCGCAGCTTGTCCAGCGTGGAAGGGATGAACGCCTGTCCGCCGAAGCCGGGGTTGACCGACATCAGCAGCACCACGTCCAGGTCCTCCAGCACCCAGTCCAGCACCTCGACCGGCGTGGCCGGGTTGAGCACCAGGCCGGCCTTGCAGCCCTGCGACTTGATCAGCTGGATGGTGCGGTGGACATGGCGGCTGGCCTCGGGGTGGAAGCTGATGATGCTAGCGCCAGCCTGCGCGAAGTCCGGCACGATGCGGTCCACCGGCTCGACCATCAGGTGCACATCGATCGGCGCGGTGATGCCGTGCTTGCGCAGCGCCTGGCACACCAGCGGGCCGATGGTCAGGTTGGGCACGTAGTGGTTGTCCATCACGTCGAAGTGCACCCAGTCGGCGCCGGCGGCCAGGACGTTGTCCACTTCCTCGCCCAGACGGGCGAAGTCGGCCGAAAGGATGGACGGGGCGATGATGCAGTCGGACATGGGGGTTCTCGGGACGTGGGGGTCAGCGCTTGCGCAGCGCCTTGATGCGGTCGTAGGCGGCGTTGAGCGCGCGCGCCTTCTTCTCGGCCTGCTGGCGCAGTTCGGGCGCCGCGCCGGTCAGCTTGTCGGGGTGGTACTGCGACATCAGCCGGCGGTAGGCCAGGTCGATCTCGGCATCGGTGGCCTCGGCGGTCAGGCCCAGCTCGCGGTAGGGGCTGTCCTTGCCCAGCCGGAACCAGTCGGCGTCGAAGGCATGGCCGATCAGCAGGCCGATGGCGGCGCCGAACAGCGGGTTGGGCCGGAACAGCAGCGCACCGGCGATGAAACCGAGCAGTTTTCCGTACCAGCGCATGAGGGTTTCCGGCAGGGCAGCGGCGGGACCGGCATTCTAGCGGACCTGGCCGGCGCGGGCCGCCCCGCACCGCCCGTCCGGGGCCTGGCGGCGCACGGTCGCCGGCGCTGCAGGCCGCCGTGGACCGCCGTACACTAGGCGGCCCGTTGAATCCCGCGGGCCCGCCGGGTCCCGGGGACAGCGCCATTGCGAGTCCGAGGAGTGCCTGTGTCGACCACGCTGTTGCAATCCGATCTGCCCAGCCTGCCGTTGCGTCACCGCGGCAAGGTCCGCGATGTCTTCGATCTTCCACGCGAACGCCTGCCCGCCGATGCCCCGCCCGGCGACTACCTGCTGATGGTGGCCACCGACCGGCTGTCGGCCTTCGACGTGGTGCTGCCCGACCCGATTCCCGGCAAGGGCGAGATGCTGTGCCAGATCTCCAACTTTTGGTTCGGCAAGACCGCGCACCTGATGCCCAACCACCTGACCGGCATCGACGTGGCCAGCGTGCTGCCCGAGGGCGTGGACCCCGCGCTGTACGCCAAGCGCAGCGTGGTGACCAAGAAACTCAAGCCGGTGCCGGTGGAGGCGATCGCGCGCGGCTACCTGATCGGCAGCGGCTGGAAGGACTACCGCCGCACCGGCAAGATCAGCGGCATCGTGCTGCCCGACGGCCTGCAGCAGGCCCAGCAGCTGGCCGAACCGATCTTCACCCCGTCCAGCAAGGCCGCCGTCGGCGACCACGACGAGAACATCGACTTCGACGCGATGGTGCGCCAGGTCGGCGCCGAGCTGGCCGAGCGCGTGCGCGACGCCACCTTGCGCATCTACCGCTACGCCGCCGGCTACGCCGCCGAGCGCGGCATCCTGCTGGCCGACACCAAGTTCGAGTTCGGCACCGATGCCGACGGCCGCCTGTACCTGATGGACGAGGTACTCACGCCGGACTCCTCGCGCTACTGGCCGGCCGACGAGTACCAGGTCGGCACCAGCCCGCCCAGCTACGACAAGCAGTTCGTGCGCGACTACCTGGAGACGCAGGACTGGAACAAGACCGCGCCTGGCCCGAAGCTGCCGGCCGAGGTGATCGCGCGCACCCGCGCCAAGTACGCCGAGGCGCTGCAGCGGCTGGCGGGCATCTCGGTGGATTGAATCACCCCGTCGCTCGACCGAGGGGAACCTGCGACGCCATTCCCTTCGACCTGGGCGGCGACGCCCTGGCTCCCTCCCTTGCGCGCGCAGCGCGCAGGGGAGGGCTGGGGAGGGGTGCTCTTGGCTGTCCCGCCCAACGGAACCTACCCCCTCCCAACCTCTCCCTGCCTCGCAAGGGGAGAGGCTTTGGGCAAACCGTCGAACCGCGGGCATTGCGTCGCGGCGTGGGTTTCCCGTGCGCGCTATCGCATGCCCCATTGCCAACGCCGTGCGGGCCGCGCCGGATAACGGGTTTCTAATCGCGGCGCCCTTATCGTCCGCGCATTCGCCATGCCAGGGACGACGGCTTGCACAATGCACTTCCAGCGCCTGTCGTCGCCTGCACCGCGCGACCGTCGCCGGACACCTTCCGCATGGCAAAGGGCTGGAATGGGCCGGCGCGGAAGGCATTCGTCGCGCTGCTGGTACTCGCTCTGCATCTACCCGTGGCGTACTGGCTGCTGGAATACCCGCGCCTGCATGCCGTGCCCCCGGACCCGGCCACGCGCTTCGAGCTGCGGTTGTTGCAACCACCGGTCAAGGCGGCTGCCAGCGACGTGCCGGCCGCCACCCGCGCGCCGGCGACCGGGTCGGCACGGGTCTCGAAACTGACGGAAGCCCGGAGCCGGCCGGCGGAAAACGATGAAGTCCCCGGACCGCCCCGCGCCGGCAGCGTCCACGGCGGGGCCGGCGCGCTCGACCTGTCGCTGCCCGCGGAGGCCATCGCCGCCGGCCGCCCCGCCGAAGCGCGCCAGCCCTGGGAGCGGCCGCCCCCGATCGAATACCGCTCCACCCGCTTCGACCGCGCCTGGGCCCCCGACGGCGGCCCGATCCAGCAGACCTGGGCGTTCCGCTCGAAGATCGCCGGCTTCGTGCTCGCCGCGACCGGCGCGCTCGATCTTCCCTGCACCGAGGAGGAACGCCGGCAATTGGTCGAGCGCTGTGCCGGCAGGCAGTACCAGGGCGACGACGGACCGCCGACCGCCGCCGGCAGGCATTGAACCGCGCCGCGGGGTTGGCGCTATGCTGGCCGACCGATTCCCGGGAGGGGAACGATGAATGCCAGCCCGGCCGTGCGGCCGCTCGACCGTTACTTCGCCAGCTATTCCGACGACCACCGCAATCCGGTCAACCAGCGCATCCACGTGGTCGCGGTGCCGGCCATCCTGTGGTCGGTGGTGGCGCTGCTGTGGTGCCTGCCGCCGCTGATCACCTGGTTCCAGCAGGGCATCTGGGCGGCGCTGGCGATGTTCGCGGCGTGGTCGTACTACAACCGGCTGTCGCGGCCGCTGGGCCTGGGCATGCTGGCGGTGTTCTTCTTCTGCGGCTGCCTGTGCCGGCTGCTGGAGGCGCGGATCGGTCTGCACGGGCTGTTGCGGCTCGGCATCGGCGTGTTCGTCGTCGCCTGGATCGCGCAGTTCGTCGGCCACAAGATCGAGGGCCGCAAGCCGAGCTTCCTCACCGACCTGATGTACCTGCTGATCGGCCCCGCCTGGGTGCTGGCCAAGGTCTACCGGCAGATGG
>JAFADB010000019.1 GCA_023425225.1 Pseudomonadota bacterium | reverse complement strand
TCCTTGGCGATGATCGCGTCCAGCACCGCATCGGAGATCTGGTCGGCGATCTTGTCCGGATGGCCTTCGGAGACCGATTCGGAAGTGAACAGGTAGCTGGACATCGGGCTTATATCCCTTGATTCGGATGAAAAGATGGGCGCGCATGATACACGCGCCGGGGTGGCCGTGCATTCTGCCCGCTGCGGGGTTGCCCGGAGTTAAGCCGGGCGGCCGTCACGCAACTGCCTTGCCGCTGCCACATGGCCGTCGCCGCCGCCGCCGAGCATGCGCGCAACGGGAACGGAGGGGCGTGCATGGCGACACTGCTCGAGCAGACCCTGCAGCAGCGGTATCCGGGCTTGTTCAGCGGCCGCAGGGCGAAGCTGGTCAAGCCGCTGCTGCGCGGTTTCGGGCGCTGGTCGGGGCTGGGCCGGGCCGAGCGCTTCCTCGCCGGCGTGCCGGGGCTGCGCGGGCTGGAGTTCGTGCGCGCGGCGCTGGACTTCCTCAAGACCGGCTGCGAGGTGTCCCCGGCCGACCTGCAGCGCATCCCGCGCCAGGGCCGGCTGCTGGTGCTGGCCAATCATCCTTCCGGCGCACGCGACGCGCTGGCGCTGCTGGAGGCCATCGGGCGGGTGCGCAGCGACGTGTGCATCGTCGCCAACGACTGGCTGCAGGTGGTCGAGCCGCTGCGCGAGCTGCTGCTGCCGGTGCGCATCCTCGGCGGCCAGCCCTCGCGCGCCAGCGTGCTGGCGGTGGAGCAGGCGCTGCGGCAGGAGCGCTGCGTGATCGTGTTCCCGGCCGGCGAGGTGTCGCGGCTGGGCTGGCGTGGCGTGCGGGACGGGCGCTGGCGCCGCGGCTTCCTGCATTTCGCCCGCCGCACCGGCGCGCCGTTGCTGCCGGTGTGCGTGCAGGCGCGCAATTCTGCGCTGTTCTATGGCGCCTCGGCGGTGTTCCGGCCGGCCGGCACCGCGCTGCTGGCGCGCGAGACGCTGGCACGGCGGCGCCCGCAGCAGGTGGCGCTGCACATCGGCCAGCCGCGGCAGTTGCCCGCCGACGGCAGCGACGACCAGCAGGAACTGCGCGCGCTGCGCCGCGAGCTGTACGCGCTGGGCAAGCTCGCTGGCGGCTGCCGTGCCGAGCCGCTGGCCGCGCCGCTGCCGCCGCAGCGGCTGGCCGAGGACGTCGTCACGCTGGAACTGCTCGGCCACACCCTCGACGGCAAGCAGGTGCGCTACGGCACGCTGGCCGAGGACGCACCGCTGCTGCTGGAGATCGGCCGGCTGCGCGAACTGACCTTCCGCGAGGTCGGCGAGGGCACCGGCCTGGCGCGCGACCTCGACCGCTTCGATGCCTGGTACGAGCACATCGTGCTGTGGGACGGCGCCGCCGGCCGCATCGTCGGCGCCTACCGGGTCGCGCGCTGTGCCGGCCTGCTGGCGCGGCGCGGGCTGGACGGGCTCTACACCGCCAGCCTGTTCGACTACGACGAGGCGATGGTGCCGCGGCTGGCGCAGGCGCTGGAGCTGGGCCGCAGCTTCGTGGTGCCGGATTACTGGGGCAGCCGCAGCATCGACTACCTGTGGCAGGGCATCGGCGCCTACCTGCGCCGGCATCCGCAGATCCGCTACCTGGTCGGCTCGGTGTCGATCAGCGCGGCCCTGCCCGAGGCCGCACGCGCGCAGATCGTGGCCTACTACAGCCGCTACCACGCCGACGGCACGCGCGCGGCCACGCCGCGGCGGCCGTTCGCCGCCGATGCGCCGGCCGCGCTGTTCCAGGCGCTGGACGCGGCGACCGCGATGCGCGTCCTCAAGGAGAACCTGGAGGCGCTCGGCGCCACCATCCCGATGCTCTACAAGCAGTACGTCGAGCTGTGCGAGCCCGGCGGCGCGCGCTTCCTCGGCTTCGGCGTGGATCCGGATTTCAGCGACGCGGTGGACGGCCTGATCGAGGTCGACCTGCAGCGGCTCAAGCCGAAGAAGCGCGCGCGCTACCTCGGCGGCGCCGCGTCGCGCGAAGCTTCCAGCCCCTGCACCCGGGAGGTGCCGGCATGAGTATCGCCACCCTGCATCCGCATCGACGCAGCCTGTTCGTCTCCGATCTGCACCTGGGCGCGCCCTATTGCCATGCCGCCGAGTTCGCCGATTTCATCGCCCGCCAGCGCTGCGACACGCTTTACCTGGTGGGCGACATCGTCGACCTGTGGTGGCTGTCGCAGCACCGCGCCAGCTGGGACGCCGCGCATCAGCGGGTGGTCGAGGCGCTGCACGAGAAGGCGCGCCAGGGCACCGAACTGGTCTACGTGCCGGGCAACCACGACCGCGCCATCCGCCGCTTCTGCGGCCTGGCGGTGCCGACCATGCAGGTGCGCCGCCGAGCCATCCACGTCACCGCCGACGGCCGCCGGCTGCTGGTCACCCACGGCGACGACTACGACGCGCTGACCCAGTTCGGCGGCCTGCAGGAGCACTTCGGCGACTGGCTGTACGGCCGCATCCTCGGCTGCAACCGCCTGGTCAACCGGCTGCGCCGGCACATGGGCCTGCGCTACTGGTCGCTGGCCGAGTTCCTGAAACGGCGCAGCGGCGCGGCCGAGCGCTACATCGCCCGCTTCGAGCAGGCCGGCCTGGCCGACGTGCGCCGGCGCGGCCTGGACGGCATCGTCTGTGGCCACATCCACCGCGCCGGGCTGTTCGAGCGCGATGGCCGGGTCTACGCCAACGACGGCGACTGGGTGGAGAGCCTCACCGCGCTGGCCGAGGCCGCCGACGGCAGCCTGTCGCTGCTGGCGCACGATGGCCGCACGCTGGCGCAACTGCCGGCCAGGGCGCGGCTGCAGGACGCCGCCTGACGGCGATAGCGGCGCCGGATTGCCCGGCAGCGATGGCCGCACGCTGCGCCCGATGAGGATTCTTCATCCGCAGGTCGCTATGCTTGGCGGCATTGGATGGAGCGTTTCCGAGGGAACATCGTGCGGTCGAGACAAGGGGTGCTGGCGCGGGCCGTGGGCCGGTCGTGGGGGCGGAGGAGTGCCGCCGCAGGTCTTCTACTGCTGCTGGCGACCGGGCCGGCGGGCGCGCAGCAGGTCCCGGCGCTGACCTACGCGCAGGCGAACGAGCGCCTGCTGCAGGTGTCCGACGCGCTGGCCGCGGCCGATGCCGGGGTGCGCAACAAGCAGGACCTGCAGGACGCCACCCGCTACCTGCGCCTGCCGGAGATCACCGGCGAGGTGCGGCGGCTGCAGTTCCAGAAGACCCTGACCATCCCGCTGGGCTCGCTGGCGCCGGTGGCCGAGGCGTTCGGCATCGAGTCGCCGCTGGAGTTCGTCGAGCGCGACTGGCGCACCCGGCCGGTGGTGACCGCCACCGTGCCGCTGTACACCGGCGGCCTGATTCCCGCCGCTCAGGGCGCGGCCGAGGCGGCCACCCGCCAGGCCAGCGCCGAGCGCGAGTCGCAGCGGCAGTCGCTGGCGGTGCAGCTGGTACAGGCCTACTTCGGCCAGCAGCTGGCCGAGCAGGCGCTGCAGGTGCGGCGCGAGGTGCGCGACGGCCTGCAGCGGCACCTGGACGATGCGGTCAAGCTGGAGCGCGAGGGCTTCGCCACCCGCGCCCAGCGGCTGCAGGCCACGGTGGCGCGCGACAAGGCCGAGCGCGACTACCAGAAGGCGCGCAACGACCTGTCCACGCTGCAGTCGGCGCTGTCCACGCTGCTGCGCGCCGGCGGCGAGGTCGCCGCGACCACGCCGCTGTTCGTCGCCACCGCCCCGGTCGGCAGCCAGGCCGAGTTCGAGCGGGTGGCGCTGGACCGGCATCCGCAGATCGCCGGGCTGCGCGCGCTGGCCGACCAGGCCGAGCAGGGCGTGCGCGCGCAGCAGGCCAAGTTCAAGCCGCAGGTCTACCTGTTCGGCCAGTACGACTTCCGCCGCCGCGACGAGCTGATCGCCGATCCCGACTGGGCCTTCGGCATCGGCCTGCGCTACACCTTCGTGTCGCCGAGCATGCGCCCGCTGCAGCTCAGTGCCGCGCGCGCGCAGCTGGACCAGGCGCAGGCCGGCGTGGCCGAGGCCGGCAACCAGGTCGCGCTGGGCGTGCGCAAGGCCTGGAACGAACTGGATACCGCGCGCGAGCAGTTCCGCCTGCTCGACAGCAGCATCGCCGAAGCCGAGGAGAACCTGCGCCTGCAGGAGCTGTCCTTCCGCGAGGGGCAGGCCACCTCGCTGGACGTGATCGATGCGCGGCTGGCGCTGGGCGGGGCGCGCATCGAGCGCGCGCAGGCCGCCTACCAGTACGACGTGGCGCTGGCGCAACTGCTGGAGATGAGTGGACAGATGGATCGATTCGACGAATTCCGCCGGCGTGCGGACAAGGTGCTGGCCCATGAGTGATTCATTGCTTCCGCAACAACCCGCCGGCGCGCGGGCACACGGGCGCGGCAAGCGCGTGGCGCTGCTGCTGACCGCGATCGCGGTGGTCGTGCTGGGCCTGTGGCTGGGCTTCCGCACCCCGGCCGGCCAGGTGCAGGGCATGGCCGATGCCGACGACGTCAACGTCGCTGCCAAGGTCACCGCGCGGGTGTCCAGGCTGCTGGTGCACGAGGGCGACCGGGTGCAGGCCGGGCAGGTGCTGTTCGAGCTGGACAGCCCCGAGGTCGCGGCCAAGGAGCGCCAGGCGCATGGCGCGCTGGAAGCGGCGCAGGCGGTGGCGGCCAAGGCCGAGGAGGGCGCGCGCAGCGAGGACATCCGTGCCGCCGAGGCCGAGTGGAAGCGCGCCGTGGCCGGCGCCGAACTGGCGCAGAGCACCTACCGGCGGGTGGACAACCTGTTCGCCGAGGGCGTGGTCACCCGGCAGAAGCGCGACGAGGCGCTGGCGCAGTCGCGCAGTTCCACCGAACTGGCGCGCGCGGCGCGCGCGCAGTACGACCTGGCGCTGGCAGGGGCGCGCACGCAGGACAAGGACGCCGCGCAGGCGCAGGTGCGCCAGGCCGAGGGCGCGGTGGCCGAGGTCGATGCCGCGCGCGAGGAGACCCGCGGCCGCGCGCCGCTGGCCGGCGAGATCAACAAGCGCATGGCCGACGTCGGCGAACTGGTGCCGGCCGGCTATCCGGTGTTCACCCTGGTGGACATCGACCGCATGTGGGTGTCGTTCAACCTGCGCGAGGACCAGGTCGACGGGCTGAAGATCGGCAGCCGGCTGCGCGGCAGCGTCCCGGCGCTGGACGGCCGCAAGGTCGAGTTCGAGGTGTACTTCATCAACCCGGCCGGCGACTACGCCACCTGGCGCAGCACCCGGCAGTCGTCCGGCTACGACGTGCGCAGCTTCGAGGTGCGGGTGCGGCCGCTGGCGCGCGTGCCCGAGCTGCGTCCGGGCATGAGCGTGCTGTTCGCATGGCCGCAGGGCTGACAGCCACGCCCGCCGACGGCTTCGGCGCATCGCTGCGCCGCGAACTGCGGCACCTGCGCCGCGATCCCGGCGACCTGGGGCTGCTGACGCTGCTGCCGTGGGCGATGGTGCTGGCGATGGCGTGGCTGTTCTCCGGCTCGGTCATGCGCCAGGTGCCGATCGCGCTGGTGGACCAGGACAACAGCAGCGCCAGCCGCATGCTGGCGCGGATGATCGACGCCAGCCCGGGCGTGGCCATCGTCAGCCAGCCGGACTCGCTGGCGCAGGCGCAATCGCAGGTGCGCTCGCTGGACGTGTTCGCGGTGGTGCTGATCCCGCGCGACGTCAGCCGGCAGGCGCTGCGCGGCGGCGCCGGTACGGTGATCACCTATTACAACGCCAGCTACCTGGCCACCGGACAGTCGGTCGCGCGCGACATCGCCGATGCGGTGTCGGCCTTCAACGCGCGCATGCTGGTCGAGCGCATCGGCCTGCAGGTGGGGCCGGACAAGCTGCGGGCGGCGCCGATCGCGGTGCAGTCGGACATCCTCTACAACCCGGCGCGCAGCTACGAGCTGTTCCTGCTGCCGATGATCCTGCCGGCGGTGCTGTCGCTGGCGCTGGCCCTGTCGGTGGCGGTGGCGCTCGGCCGCGAGCTGCGCGACGGCACGCTGGCGGCATGGCTGGGGGCAAGGCCATGGGCGGCCATCGCCGGCAAGCTGGCGCCGTACCTGCTGCTGTTCTCGCTGTACGGCGCGCTGGGCGTGCTGTACATGGCCTACGTGCGCGGCGACGGGGTGGCCGGCAGCCTGGCGCTGCTGATGCTGGGCCAGCCGCTGCTGTACCTGGCCAGCGCGGCGCTGGCGCTGCTGTTCGTCGGCGTCACCCGCGACATGGGCACGGCGCTGTCGGCGGTGGGCCTGAGCATCGGCACCGCGCTGGCGTTCTCCGGCGCCACCTTCCCGACCATCGACGCGCCGCTGTTCACCCGCGTGTGGAGCCTGCTGCTGCCGCTGACCGCCTACATCAAGCTGCAGACCCAGCAGCAGTTCATCGGCTCGTCATGGACGGTGTCGCTGTGGCCGCTGGGCACGCTGGCGCTGATGATCGTGGTGGCCGGCGGCATCGGTGGCTGGCGGCTGATCGCCGCCGCGCGCGCGCCGCGGGCCGCGGCCGCAGCGGCGGGGACGCCATGAGGGGCGTGCCATGAAGAAGCTCGTGGCCGCCTTCCTGCAGACGCTGCGCGCGGTCGCCGGCGACCGCTACGCGATGATCCTGATGGTCGGCGCGGTGATGCTGTACTCGTTCTTCTACCCGGCCGCCTATCGCCACCAGGTGGCCGGCGACCTGCCGCTGCTGGTGGTCGACCAGGACCGCAGCGGCACCAGCCGCGAGCTGATGCGGCGCATCGACGCGCTGCGCGCGGTACGCATCGTCGGCCAGCCGCAGACCGTGGCGCAGGCGCGCGCCGAGCTGGAGGCCGGCCATGCCGAGGGCATCGTGCTGATCCCGCCGCACCTGGAGCGCGACATCCTGCGCGGCGATGCCGGCACGCTGGTGCTGATGGGCAACGGCGCCTACCTGGGCCGCGCCAGCTGGGTGCTGACCGGTGTGGCCGACGCCCTGACCGCCTTCGCCAGGGGCCAGGCGGTACGGCAGACCGCCTTCATGGGCCGGCCGCAGGCCGCGCCGATCACGCTGGTGCAGCGGCCGCTGTTCAACACCCGAGAAGGCTACGGCAGCGCCATCGTGCCGGGCGTGTCCGAGCTGATCGTGCACCAGACCCTGCTGATGGGCATCGGCGTGCTGCTCGGCACGCGCCGCAAGGCGCTGGGCCGGCGCCTGCATTTCGACCTGCCCACGTTCGCCGGGATGGCGCTGGGCTTCGGCCTGGTTGGCCTGTGCGGGCTGCTGTACTACACCGGCTTCACCGCCTGGGTGCAGGACTACCCGCGCGGCGGCAACCTGCCCGGGCAGCTACTGGGCGGGGCGCTGTTCATCGCCGCCGCGGTGATGTTCGGGCTGTTCGTCGGCAGTTTCTTCGCCACCCGCGAGCGCGCGTTCCAGTACATCATCGCCACCTCGATCCCGATGTTCTTCCTGTCCAACCTGTCGTGGCCGGCGGTGAGTTCGCCACCGGCGCTGGTCACGCTGGCCGGCCTGCTGCCCACCACCGCGGGCATGAACATGATGGTGCGGCTGAACCAGATGGACGCCAGCCTGGGCGAGGTGGCGCACGAACTGTGGACGCTGGCGCTGCTGGTGGTGCTCTACGGCGGACTGGCGCTGTGGCGCTACCGCGCGATGCCGGCCATCCGCCAGGGCGCGCACTGGTAGCGGGCCACCGGCGCTCCGGCGCCGGCGGGATCGAAACCGAGACGGAAACGGAAACGGAAACCTGGATCGCGACGTCGGGATCTGGTTGCCCGTCGTCCCCGCGCAGGCGGGGACCCAGCGACTTGCGCGGCGAGCAGCCAGCGACGGAATCTTCCGGTAGCCCGTCTTTCAGGGCACAGGCACTGGGTCCCCGCCTGCGCGGGGACGACGAGGTCGAGTTCCCGAGTGTGGATGCTGCCGCCACGGCGGCATCGATGAAGCAACGCCATTCATAAGTCCAGAGCTGCAGATCGATGTAGCGCGCATCGCCGGTTTACCATCGGCCGATGGATTCCCTCACCCAGATCGTCCTCGGCGGCGCGGTCGCCGCCGCCATCGCGCCGCCCGGCCAACGCCGCGCCGCCCTGCTGGCCGGCGCCGGACTGGGCACGCTGCCCGACCTCGACGGCCTGTTGCTGCTGCCGTTCACCCGCGATCCGGTGACGCTGATGACCGTGCATCGCAGCTTCAGCCATTCGC
>JAFADB010000358.1 GCA_023425225.1 Pseudomonadota bacterium | reverse complement strand
CGCCAGCGGCGCGCGCAGCACCGCGCTCGGCGCCGGCAGCAGCGCCAGCGCCACCGGCGCCACCGGCGTGGGCGTGGACAGCGCCGCGGCCGGGATCAACAGCACCTCCATCGGCCGCCAGACCAGTGCTGCCGCCGAGAACAGCGTGGTGTTGGGCTACAACGCCTTCGTGCGCTCGAACGCGAAGAACGGCGTGGCGCTGGGCGCCAATGCCGGCGCGTCGGGGACCGACTCGGTGGCGCTGGGCTCGGGTTCGCGCACCTACGAGGCCAACGTGGTCTCGGTCGGCAGCGGCAACGGCGTCGGCGGCCCGGCCACGCGCCGCATCGTCAACGTCGGCGCCGGCACGCTGGCCGCCACCAGCACCGATGCGATCAACGGCGGGCAGTTGTTCCAGTCGCTGAGCAACATCGCCAGCTTCCTCGGCGGCGGCGCCGGCATCGGCGCGCAGGGCGTGTTCGTGGCGCCGACCTACGTGATCCAGGGCGCCAGCTACAGCAATGTCGGCGATGCGTTCCGCGCGCTGGACAGCAAGGTCAGCGAGCTCGATGCGCGTACCGCCGGCAGCGCGGCGTCCGCGTCCACGGCGTCGGCCAGCCTGCGCTCCGCGCCGGTGGCGGCCGCGACGGCGGAGGCGGTGGCCACGGCCGAGACATCGGCCGCGCCTGCGTCCGCCTCGGCACCTGCCGCCGCCACGACGACCGTGGCCGCCACCGGCGAGGCCGTGGCCAACGACGCCACCGGTACCGCGGTCGGCGGCAGCGCCTACGCGCACGGCGCCAACGACACCGCCATCGGCAGCAACGCGCGGGTCAATGCCGATGGCAGCACCGCGGTCGGCGCCAATGCCACGGTGACGGCGGTGGCGACCAACGCGGTGGCGATGGGCGAGGGCGCCAGCGTGAGCGCGGCCTCCGGCACCGCCATCGGCCAGGGGGCCACGGCCAGCGCCAGCGGTGCGGTGGCGCTCGGCCAGGGATCGGTGGCCGACCGCGCCAACACGGTGTCGGTGGGCAGCAGCGGCAACGAGCGCCAGATCGCCAACGTCGCCGCCGGCACCCAGGCCACCGATGCAGTGAACAAGGCGCAGCTCGACGGCGGCATCGCCACCGCCAACAGCTACACCGACACGCGTTTCGGTGCGATGGCCGACAGCTTCGAGATGTACAAGGGAGAGATCGACGACCGCATGCGCCGCACCGATCGCCGCATCGACCGCCAGGGCGCGATGAACGCGGCGATGCTGAACATGGCGACCAGCGCGGCGGGCATCCGCACGCAGAACCGGGTGGGCGTGGGCGTGGGCTTCCAGAGCGGCGAGTCGGCGCTGTCGCTGGGCTACCAGCGTGCGATCAGCGACCGGGCCACGGTGACCCTGGGAGGCGCCTTCAGCAGTGACGACAAGTCGGTCGGTGTGGGTGCCGGCTTCGGCTGGTGAACGACGCGGTCGTGCCGGCGGTGCCGGCGCGACCGTGCAGATCGGGCCTGAGGGGGCAGACCGCAAGGACCTTGGCTGGGCCGGCCAATGGCTTCGTAGGAAACGACACGGCCGCAACTGCCTGATCCACGAACTCGAAGAGGATTTCAACGTGAACGACCATAAGATTCCCCGCATCAACGTGCTGGCCGCGGCCATTCTTGG
Organism: Pseudomonadota bacterium; assembly: GCA_023425225.1. Taxonomy (GTDB): domain Bacteria; phylum Pseudomonadota; class Gammaproteobacteria; order Xanthomonadales; family Xanthomonadaceae; genus MMGLT7. The sequence continues at coordinate 3,329 of JAFADB010000358.1, read as the reverse complement.
CGCCTCGCTGGGCATGGCCGGCCCCGCCGGCGCGGCCCAGCCCGCAACCAAGTTCCCGGTGAAGGAAGCCGCCGCCGCGGCGCCGGCCGGAAGCCAGCAGCACAGCCGCATCGTGGTGCGTTACCGCGACGGGACCAGCGCCGCCAGCGATCGCGCGGCCAAGCTCTCGGCGGTGCAGTCGGCGGTGACGCGCGCCGGGCTGGGCGCGGCCGGAGCGCGTGCCGCCGGCCCGGCGGTCGGTGCGCAGTACGTGCGCAAGCTGGGCGTGGGCGCGGACCTGATCGCGCTGTCCGGCAAGCTCAGCCGGGCGCAGGTGGACAAGGTGGTGGCCGAGGTCGCGGCCGACCCGTCGGTGAAGTACGCGGTGGTGGACGAGATGCTGCAGCGCGCCGAGCTGCCCGCCAAGCTCGAGCAGCCGCAACTGGTGCCGGACGATCCCTACTACGCGCAGTACCAGTGGCACCTGCACAGCGCCACCGGCGGCGTGAACGCGCCGGCGGCATGGGACATCTCGCAGGGCGAGGGCGTGGTGGTGGCGGTGCTGGATACCGGCATCCTGCCCGGGCATCCGGATTTCACCGGCAACCTGCTCGAGGGCTACGACTTCATCTCCGACGCCTGGGTTTCGCGCCGTCCCACCGACGAGCGCGTGCCCGGCGCGCTGGACTACGGCGACTGGAACCCGGAAGTGGGCGAGTGCTACACCAGCCCGACGCCCTCGCCGATCAGCGACAGCAGCTGGCACGGCACGCACGTGGCCGGCACGATCGCCGAGGCCACCAACAACGGCGTCGGCATGGCCGGTGTCGCCGCCAAGGCCACGGTGCTGCCGGTGCGCGTGCTGGGCCGCTGCGGCGGCTACCTGTCCGACATCGCCGACGCCATCACCTGGGCCTCGGGCGGGACGGTGGCCGGCGTGCCGGCCAACCCGAACCCGGCCGAGGTGATCAACATGAGCCTGGGCGGCGGCAGCGCCTGCGACGCGCTGTACCAGGAGGCGATCAACGGTGCGGTGTCGCGCGGCACCACGGTGGTGGTCGCGGCCGGCAACAGTGCCGCCAATGCCGCCAACTACCGTCCGGCCAGCTGTGCCAACGTCATCGCGGTGGGTGCCACGCGCATCACCGGCGGCATCGCCTCGTACTCTAACTACGGAACGGTGGTCGACCTGTCCGGCCCCGGCGGCGGCGGTGGCGTCGACGGCAACCCGGGCGGCTATGTCTGGCAGGCCGGCTACAACGGCGCCACAACGCCGACCTCCGGTTCCTACACCTACATGGGCATGGCCGGTACCTCGATGGCCTCGCCGCACGTGGCCGGCACGGTGGCGCTGGTGCAGAGCGCGCTGATCGCCAACGGCAGCGACCCGCTGTCGCCGGCCGACGTGGAAGCCCTGCTCAAGCAGACGGCGCGGCCGTTCCCGGTGAGCATCCCCACCAGCACGCCGATCGGCAGCGGCATCGTCGACGCCAAGGCGGCGCTGGACAAGGCGCTCGAGGTGCCATGCGATCCGGAGGTGGAGCAATGCGCGCCGACGGCGATCCCGCTGACCAACAAGGTCACCGTGTCCGGCCTGAGCGGTGCGGCCGGCAGCGAGACGCTGTACAGCTTCGAGGCCGAGGCGGGCGCGGTGCTCAGCTTCCTGACCTTCGGCGGCAGCGGCGACGTGTCGCTCTACGTGAGCTTCGGCAGCGAGCCGACCAGCAGCGACTTCGACGCCAAGTCCACCCGTCCGGGCAACAGCGAAACAGTGCGCTTCACCGCGCCGCAGGCCGGCACGTACTACATCAAGCTGGTGGGCGAATCGTCCTACAGCGGCGTCAGCCTGACCGCGCGCCAGTAACCGGCAGTACATGCAGGCGAGGCCCCGGCATCTGCCGGGGCCTCTTGCTTTTCCCGGCCGCCGCATGCGCGAACCGTGCGCGGACGCCGCGGACCGGTCATGGCGAACTGATAAAGTCGGAGCCGATTCGGGAGACAGACGTGAACGCACGCGTGCAAGAGGCCAATGCCGGACAGGCTGCCGAGGCGAGCATCCTCGATGCCCTGCTGGCCAGCGGCCGGCTCAAGCCCGGCGACCTCGCCCGCGCGCGCCAGCTGCAGCGCGAGGCGCCAGGCGACCTGCTGCCGCTGCTGGTGCGGCTGGGCCTGCTGTCCGAGCGCGACCAGGCCGAGGCCACCGCGCAGGTGCTGGCCATTCCGCTGCTGGATGCGCGGCAGGTGCCGGCCGCGGCGCCGGAAGCATTGCCCGAACTGGCGACGCTGTCATTGCGCTTCATGAAGCAGTTCCACCTGTGCCCGCTGGCCGTGCACGGCGACACGCTCGACCTGTGGATGGCCGATGCCCACGACGCCTACGCGCTCGATGCGGTGCGCCTGGCCACCGGCCTGCAGGTACGCCCGCTGGCGGGGCTGCGCTCGGAGATCGACGACCTCATCGAGCGCTGGTACGGGCAGGGGCGCAGCGCGATGGGCGCCATCGTCGAGACCGCCGACGGCGACAGCGGCGCGGTGGACGACATCGAGCACCTGCGCGACCTCGCCTCCGAGGCGCCGGTGATCCGGCTGGTCAACCTGGTCATCCAGCGCGCGGTGGAACTGCGCGCCTCGGACATCCACGTCGAGCCGTTCGAGAACCGGCTCAAGGTGCGCTACCGCGTCGACGGCGTGCTGGTGGACGGCGAGAGCCCGCCGGCCAACCTGACCGCGGCGGTGATCAGCCGCGTCAAGATCATGGCCAAGCTCAACATCGCCGAACGTCGCCTGCCGCAGGACGGCCGCATCATGCTGCGGGTGCAGGGCAAGGAGCTGGACCTGCGCGTGAGCACGGTGCCCACCGCGCATGGCGAGAGCGTGGTGATGCGCCTGCTCGACCGGCAGACGGTGGTGTTCGACTTCGAGCGGCTGGGCTTCACCGAGGCGTTCCTGCCGCAGTTCCGCAAGGTGCTGGAGATGCCGCACGGCATCGTGCTGGTGACCGGCCCGACCGGTTCCGGCAAGACCACCACGCTGTACACCGCGCTGAGCCAGCTCAACACCACCGACGTGAAGATCATCACCGTCGAGGACCCGGTCGAGTACCAGATCGAGGGCATCAACCAGATCCAGGCGCGGCCGCAGATCGGCCTGGACTTCGCCAACGCGTTGCGCTCGATCGTGCGCCAGGACCCGGACATCATCATGATCGGCGAGATGCGCGACCTGGAGACCGCGCGCATCGCCATCCAGTCCGCGCTCACCGGCCACCTGGTGCTGTCCACGCTGCACACCAACAACGCCGCCGGCGGCATCACCCGGCTGCTGGACATGGGCGTGGAGGACTACCTGCT
>JAFADB010000348.1 GCA_023425225.1 Pseudomonadota bacterium | reverse complement strand
CGTCACCGTCGGCGTGCTCGATTACCAGGCCCACGGCCACCCCCATCTCGGTTCGGCCAGCGGCTGGCTGGCGACGCTGCAGGAAGGCGCGCGGGCTCCGGTCTACGTGGAGCCGAACGAGCGCTTCCGCGTCCCCGCCGAGGGCGACCGCGACATCGTGATGATCGGCCCGGGCACCGGCGTGGCGCCGTTCCGCGGCTTCGTGCAGGAGCGCGCCGAGAGCGGCGCCGGCGGGCGCAACTGGCTGTTCTTCGGCGCGCGCCACTTCAACCGCGACTTCCTCTACCAGGCCGAATGGCAGCAGGCGCTGCGCAGCGGCGAGCTGGATCGCCTGGACCTGGCGTTCTCGCGCGACGTGCAGCCGCTGTCCGGCGACGGCCATCGCAAGACCTACGTGCAGCACAGGCTGCGCGAGCACGGCCGCGAGGTCTACGACTGGCTCGAAGGCGGCGCGCACCTGTACGTGTGCGGCGCCATCGCCATGGGCAAGGACGTGCATGCCGCACTGGCCGCCATCGTCGCCGAGCACGGCGGCCGCAGCGCCGAGGATGCCGCCGACTACCTCTCCCGCCTGCAGGCGGAGGGACGCTATGCGCGCGATGTCTACTAGCGCCGCTTCACGATCCTCCCGTGGCAGCGGCGTGAGCCGCGATGCCTTGCGGGGCGAAGTTCCCGCGCCAACGGCATCGCGGCGCACGCCGCTCCCGCGCGGACGATCTCGGCATGTGCCGCCTTCAGGCCAAGATCCGGAACGCGGCACCGGCAACGACGCCGGCCTGCAGTGGTGCGGGCCGTGTCCTCGCCACCACGCCAGCTCCCCGCTTCCCCAACTGCCCGTCCGCCTCCACCAATCCGCCCCCGCATGAGCCATTCCGTCGAAGACATCAAGGCCGACAGCCACCGCCTGCGCGGCTCGCTGCTGCAGAGCCTGGCCGATCCGCTGACCGGGGCGCTGGCCGAGGACGACCAGACCCTGATCAAGTACCACGGCAGCTACCAGCAGGACGACCGCGACATCCGCGACGAGCGCCGCCGGCAGAAGCTCGAACCGGCCTACCAGTTCATGATCCGCACCCGCACCCCCGGCGGGGTGATCACGCCGGAGCAGTGGCTGAAGCTGGACGCCATCGCCACCACCCACGGCAACCACTCGCTGCGCATCACCACGCGCCAGGCGTTCCAGTTCCACGGCGTGATCAAGCGCGAGCTGAAGGCGACGATGCAGGCGATCAACGCTGCGCTGGTCGATACCCTGGCCGCCTGCGGCGACGTCAACCGCAACGTGCAGGTGGCCGCCAACCCGCTGCTGTCGGCGGCGCACGCCACGCTGTATGCCGATGCCGCGCGCGTGTCCGAGCACCTGCTGCCCAACACCCGCGCCTACTACGAGATCTGGCTGGACGAGCAGCGCGTGGCCGGCAGCGGCGAGGAGGCCGAACCGATCTACGGCGACCGCTACCTGCCGCGCAAGTTCAAGATCGGCTTCGCGCTGCCACCGGTCAACGACGTGGACGTGTTCGCCAACGACCTGGGGTTCATCGGCATCGTCGAGCAGGGCGTGCTGGTCGGCTACGACGTCAGCATCGGCGGCGGCATGGGCGCCACCCATGGCGATGCCGAGACCTATCCGCGGCTGGGCAACGTGGTCGGCTTCGTCGGCCGCGACCAGCTGCTGGCGCTGGCCACCGCCGTGGTCACCACCCAGCGCGACCTGGGCAACCGCGAGGTGCGCAAGCGCGCGCGCTTCAAGTACACCATCGACGACCATGGCCTGGACGCGATCGTCGCCGAGATCGAGCGCCGCGCCGGCTTCGCCCTGCAGCCGGCGCGCGCGTACCGCTTCGACCACAACGGCGACCGCTACGGCTGGAGCGAGGGCGAGGACGGACGCTGGCACCTGACCCTGTCGCTGCCGTCCGGACGCATCGCCGACCATCCCGGCGCCACGCAGCCCGGGGTGGGACCGGTACAGGCGCTGACCGGCCTGCGCGAGATCGCGCGGGTGCACCGCGGCCAGTTCCGCATGACCTCCAACCAGAACCTGGTGATCGCCGGCGTGCCGTCCGGCGAACGCGCGCGCATCGACGCGCTGGTGCGCAAGCACGGCCTGGATGCCGGCAACCGCGCACCCACCGCGCTGACGCGCATGGCGATGGCCTGCGTCGCCCTGCCCACCTGCGGCCTGGCCATGGCCGAGGCCGAGCGCTACCTGCCCGACTTCGCCGCCCGGCTCGAACCCCTGCTGGACCGCCATGGCCTGCGCGAGGCACCGATCCTGCTGCGCATCTCCGGCTGCCCCAACGGCTGCTCGCGCCCGTACCTGGGCGAGATCGCGCTGGTCGGCAAGGCGCCGGGCCGCTACAACCTGATGCTCGGCGCCGACCACCGCGGCCAGCGCCTCAACACCCTGTACCGCGAAAACATCGGCGAGGACGCGATCCTCGCCGAACTCGATCCCCTGCTCGCCCGCTATGCCGCCGAACGCATCGAGGGCGAAGGCTTCGGCGACTTCCTGCACCGCGCCGGCGTCGTCGCCCTGCCGCCGTATCCCACCCACCGCCACATCCCCGTGGAACTGCACGCATGACCGCCCTGCCCGCCGCATCGAACGAGGAATCCGTCGCCCCCGACCTGGCCCGGGTCAATACGCGCCTGGAGTCGCTGGACGCCCCGCAGCGCGTGGCCTGGGCGCTGGAGCACGGCCCCGCCCGGCCGGCGCTGTCGTCCAGTTTCGGCGCGCAATCGGCGGTGACGCTGCATCTGTTGACGCAGCAGAAACCGGACATCGCGGTGATCCTGGTCGATACCGGCTACCTGTTCGAGGAAACCTACCGCTTCGCCGACGCGCTCACCGAGCGGCTGAAGCTCAACCTGAGGATCTACCGCCCGCTGATCAGCCGCGCCTGGATGGAGGCCCGCCA
>JAFADB010000276.1 GCA_023425225.1 Pseudomonadota bacterium | reverse complement strand
CCGTCGCGGTGGGTGCCGGCCGTCTCGATCGCCGCGGCCAGCTCGCCGGCGGTGGTGGCGCGCAGCCCAAGGCCGTGGCCGTCTTCGGCATTGAAGGCGGCTATGAGGCCGGCGTAGTCCCAGTTCTTGACGTTGTTGTACGGGCCGTCGTGGATCTCGACCTCGATGGTGTAGCCGTGGTTGTTGACCAGGAAGATGAGTACCGGCAGCTTGCGGCGGATCATCTGCGCCACCTCCTGCGCGGTCAGCTGGAACGAGCCGTCGCCGATCAGCGCCAGCACCTTGCGCTGCGGCGCGGCCACCGCGTAGCCGAACGCGGCCGGCACCGACCAGCCGATGTGGCCCCACTGCATCTCCACCTCGAAACGCGCACCGTGCGGCAGCCGCAGCAGCAAGCCGTTGAACCACGAGTCGCCGGTCTCGGCGATCACCGTGGTGTCGGGCGTCACCAGCGGGCGCAGCTGGCGCACGAGTTCGGCCCGGCTCAGCCTGGCGGCCGGCTCGGCCACCGGGTCCGGCAATGGATCGGTGCGGATGCGCGCGTACTCGACCATGGTCTGGTCGCGGCGTTCGACCTTGTCGGCCAGGGCGGACAGGAAATCGCGCAGGTGGATGCGGCCGAAGTCGTGGCCGGGCAGGCGCACCTGTTCCAGGTCCGCGGTCAGTACGCCGTCGCCGCCGGGCATGGCTGTCCAGCCGACCGTGGAGTAGTCGTTGAATACCGTGCCCAGGCAGAGCACGCCGTCGGACCAGTCCACCACCGCACGGGTGCCGGGACTGCTGACCTCGCCCCAGTAGGTGCCGATGTACTGCGGGTGATCCTCCGGAAAGAAACTCTTGGCCGCGGCCATCACCGCCACCGCGCAGCCGAGCGCCTCGGCCAGCCGCACCGCTTCGACCTCGGCGCCGGCGGCGCGCAGCTTGCTGCCGACCAGGATTACCGGCTTGCGCCTGGCGTGGAGGAAGCCGGCCGCGGCCTCGACCGCGGCGGCGAGCGACTGTGCGTCGCTGGGTTCGGGCTCGACGATCGCGCTGACCGGGCCGGGCGCGGCGCACGGCGCGGCCGACAGGTTGCAGGCGATCTCGATATAGGCGGGCTTGCGCTCGCGCAGCGAGGTACGCAGCGCGTGGTCGATCAGCGCCGGGGCATCCTCGGCCGAGGTGATCGATACCGCCGCGCAGGTGAGCTTGCGGGCGATCTCCAGCTGGTACCGGAGATCGTGCGTGCCCAGGGTGTGGTGTAGCAGGTGACCGCTGGCGTGGTCGTTGGTATTGGGCGCGCCGGAGACCAGGATCACCGGCAGGTTCTCGGCGTAGGCGCCGCCGATCGCGTTCAGCGCCGACAGCGCGCCGACACTGAACGTGACCACCGCCGCCGCGGCGCCATTCGCCCGGGCATAGCCTTCGGCGCTGAAGCCGCAGTTGAGCTCGTTGGAGCAGTACACCTGCTGCAGGCTGGGCTGCTTGAGCAGCTCGTCCAGCAGGACCAGGTTGTAGTCGCCGGCGACGGCGAAATGGTGCCTGAGCCCGATCTGCGAGAGACGGGCGGCGAGATAGGTGCCTACGGTGAACATTGCGGTGCGGCCAGTTCCATGGGGGATTCTGACCGTGCGCCCGGAACGCGTGAAATAAGGTGAAGGGCCGGCGCATTTCCTGCCGTCCCGGCGGTCGCGGCGCTGCCGCGGCCGGCCGCGCTGCGGCGCACAGCTGCTACAATTGGCGGTCTTTCGCCGCCATATCCATCACCGCAATGATCGAACTGAATCCCATCCGCCAGCGTATCGCCGATCTCAACGACCGGATGGTCTCGCTCAGGGGGTATCTTTGACTACGATGCCAAGCGCGAGCGCCTGGAAGAAGTAGTCCGCGAGCTGGAAAACCCCGACGTCTGGAACGATTCCGAACGCGCCCAGGCACTGGGGCGCGAGCGTTCGACGCTGGAGAAGTTCGTCAATGGCATCGCCGAGGTGCAGGACGGGCTGGTCGAGGCCGGCGAGCTGCTGGACCTGGCCGAGAGCGAGCAGGACGAGGAAACCGCGCAGGCGGTGGTCGCCGATGTCGATCGCCACCAGCGCCACGTCGAGAAGCTGGAGTTCCAGCGCATGTTCTCCGGCGAGATGGATGCGTCCAACGCCTTCGTCGACATCCAGGCCGGCGCCGGCGGCACCGAGGCGCAGGACTGGGCCGAGATGCTGCTGCGCATGTACCTGCGCTGGTGCGAGTCGCGCGGCTGGAAGACCGAGCTGCTGGAAGTGTCCGGCGGCGACGTGGCGGGCATCAAGTCGGCCACCTTCCGTGTCGAGGGCGAGTTCGCTTACGGCTGGCTGAAGACCGAGATCGGCGTGCACCGGCTGGTGCGCAAGAGCCCGTTCGACTCGGACAACCGCCGCCACACCAGCTTCACCTCGGTGTTCGTGGCCCCCGAGGTCGACGACAACATCGACATCCAGATCAACCCGGCCGACCTGAAGACCGACGTCTACCGCTCCTCCGGCGCCGGCGGCCAGCACGTCAACAAGACCGAGTCGGCGGTGCGCATCCACCACATCCCATCGGGCGTGGTGGTGGCCTGCCAGACCGAGCGCAGCCAGCACGCCAACCGCGACCGCGCGATGAAGATGCTGGCGGCCAAGCTGTACGAGCTGGAGATCCAGAAGCGCAACGCCGAGAAGGACGCGGTGGAGGCCACCAAGTCCGACATCGGCTGGGGTAGCCAGATCCGCAACTACGTGCTCGACCAGAGCCGCATCAAGGACCTGCGCACCGGCATCGAGCGCAGCGACACCCAGAAGGTGCTCGACGGCGACCTCGACGAGTTCGTCGAGGCCAGCCTGAAGGCCGGCCTGGAGGCCGGCTCCAAGCGCGCCGACGCCTGACCGTTCCACCCGTGGGAGCGGCGTCGGCCGCGACGAAGCCTTGCCGGCGATGTCGATGGCGGCCGATACCGCTCCCACTGAAAATTCTCCTCTCACCGAAACCGCCGCCATGACCGACCAGACCCCCGCACCGCAGCCCGTCGCCGACGAGAACAGCCTCATCGCCGAGCGGCGCGGCAAACTCAAGGCGCTGCGCGAGCAGGGGATCGCCTATCCCAACGATTTCCGCCGCGAGGATTTCGCCGGCGACCTGCAGGCCGAGTTCGCCGATGCCGGGCAGTGGACCCACGACGCGCTGGAAGCCTCGCCGCGGCAGGTGAAGCTGGCCGGCCGGCTGATGGCCAAGCGGGTGATGGGCAAGGCCAGCTTCGCGCAGATCCAGGACGAGTCCGGGCGCATCCAGTTGTTCCTGCAGGCCAACGCGCTGGGCCCGGCCTATGACGCCTTCAAGGGCTGGGACGTGGGCGACATCGTCGGCGTGGAGGGCGGGCTGACCCGCACCAAGACCGGCGAACTGTCGGTCAAGGCCGCCTCGTTGCGCCTGCTGACCAAGTCGCTGCGGCCGCTGCCGGACAAGTGGCACGGCCTGAGCGACGTCGAGCAGCGCTACCGCCAGCGCTATGTCGACCTGATCGTCAATCCGGAATCGCGCGAGGTGTTCGTCAAGCGCTCCAAGATCATCCGCGCCATCCGCGCCTGGCTGGACGCGCGCCGCTTCCTGGAAGTGGAGACGCCGATGATGCAGGTCATCCCCGGCGGCGCCACCGCCAAGCCGTTCGTCACCCACCACAACGCACTGGACATCGACCTGTACCTGCGCATCGCTCCGGAGCTGTACCTCAAGCGGCTGGTGGTGGGAGGCTTCGAGCGGGTTTACGAGATCAACCGCAACTTCCGCAACGAGGGCGTGTCCACCCGGCACAACCCCGAGTTCACCATGCTCGAGCTGTACCAGGCCTACGCCACCTACACCGAGATCATGGACCTGACCGAGGCGGTGATCCGCGACGTCGCCTCCCAGGTACTGGGCACCACCGTGTTCCACTGGGAAGGCGCCGACATCGACGTCGGCCCGGCGTTCCGCCGCTGGCGCATGGACGAGGCGGTACGCCACTACAACCCGGAGATCGCCGCCGCCGAGACCACCGACCGCGACGCGCTGGCGCGCCACTGCGAGCGACTGAAGATCAAGACCAAGCCCGCCTGGGGCTGGGGCAAGCTGCTGCAGGAGATCTTCGAGGCCACGGTGGAGGACAAGCTGGTGCAGCCGACCTTCATCACCTCGCACCCGGTGGAGGTCTCGCCGCTGGCGCGCGCCAGCGACAACGATCCGGGCTACACCGA
>JAFADB010000029.1 GCA_023425225.1 Pseudomonadota bacterium | reverse complement strand
CAGCTACATCGAGCTGTTCCGCGACGGCGACCTGCTGCAGGTCGAGCGCATCGAGGTCAAGCCGGCCGCGCGCGAACTGCTGCTGTCCGACCAGTTCGACCTGCACCCGCAGCTGCTGGAGGCCGAGACCGCGCGCATCGCCGCCGAGCTGCCGCGCGTATGAGCGCGGAGGCGGCCGAAGCCGTGTTGCGGCGCCTGCTGCAGCGGGCGCAGGCCGCTCTGGTACGCGGCAACGGCCGGGTGGCCACGCTGTCGATGGAGAGCCGGCGCGATGCCGGCGAGTACCTGGCCGTGCGCGGCCTTGAAGCACGCGATGCCTTCCACGGGCGCATCGCGCTGGCCGAGCGCGAAGACGCGATCACGGTCCAGCGTGACCGCTATCGCGACGATGGCCAGCGCCTGGTGCGCCTGACCGTGCGCGATGCATCGGCCCTGGCGCGCCATCTGGGCACCCGCCTGTTGGCCGAGCGGGTCGAACAGGCCACTGCCGTGCTGGCGCCATGGCAGGTGGCGTATCCGGTCATCGAACGGGTGTTGCAGGTCTGGGCTGACGGCCTGCATGTGCGGGGTGCCGGTCCGGATGCTGCGCCGGCGCTGGCCGATGCCGCACGAGTGGCGCATGACGGCGCGCGTGCGGCAGGGCGCGAGCGCATCCTGCGGGTGGAAAGTACGCGTCTGTTCGGCGACAGCAAGCGCCTGGAAGCGCTTACCCCGTGGCTGGAGGTGTTGCTCACCGGCGAACTGGTCGCCGGCGGGCTGGAGAAGGAGCATGTCTGGGCCGCGCTGGGCTTGCGTCGCGAACCGCAACCGATGTTGATCGCCGGCAGCGGCCAGCTGCAGCTGGAAGGTGGCGAACTGCCGCTGCTGCGGCCATGGCTGGGCGTGCCGGTGGAAGCGGTACGCGGCCTGAGCTCGGCACCCGACTACGTGCTGAGCATCGAGAACCTGGCCAGCTTCCACCTGGCCACGCGGGCGCCGGGATCGCAGGCGGGACTGCTGCTCTACACCGGCGGCATGCCTTCGCCCGCCTGGCGCCGTGCCTATGCCTGCCTGCTGCGTGGCCTGTCGGCGGAGGCGCCGGTGCTGCATTGGGGCGACATCGACGAAGGAGGATTCCGCATCGCCGCGGTGCTGGCCGCAGAAGCTGCGGAAGCCGGTCATATCCTGCGGCCCTGGCGTATGTCACCGCACGAAGTGCCTTCGGATGGCGCCGGGCGCGAAGCCCCTTCGGCGACAGTGTTGGCAAGCATGTGCCGCCAGGCCGAACGTGCCGGCTGGCCACAGATCGCCATTGCCCTGCGCGAGAAGCCGTTGCGGCTGGAACAGGAGGCCCTGCCCGTGGCTCTCCCTCCTGCCCGCCGGGCCGATACCCTCGCCGCCGAGGGAGCGGCATGAGCCGCGATGGGGCTTCACCGGCAAGCCCCATGGCCCATCGCGGCCCAGGCCCGGAGGCCACGTAGCGCTGCTCCACCGCTCACATGCGTGGGGGCTCGGCCGCATGGCTCAGCTCTGCGCGCTGGCCCAGTCCACCGCCGGGTAGTCGCCGGGGCCGAGGAACAGGCGCAGCACGTCCTTGTAGGTCGCCAGGCCGTTCTCGCTGTTGGTGAACAGGACGACGCTGTCGCCGCTGGCCGGGTCGAGCGCGAACAGCGCCTTGAACCCCGGGTTGTCGCCCCAGTGCCAGATCAGCGTGCGCGGGCCCGTGACCTGCCGGCCCACGCCCAGGCCCCAGCTGACGAACGGGTCGGCCGGCGTCGGCACGGCGCGGTCGTCGGCATCGCTGGATTCGGCCAGCATCATCGCGTGGGTCGCCGGCTGCAGTCCCTCGCCGCGGTACAGCGCGCCTTGGACGAAGTTGGCGTAGTCGTGGGCGTTGGTCACCAGGGTCCAGGCGGTGTTGGCGCGGGCGAACACCCGGTCGGCCAGCGGCGTGCCGTCCGGGTCGTGGCCGGAGGCCTCGAGCGCGTCGAAGGCGGGGTCGGTGACGAAGCTGCTGGCCGGCATGTTGAACCGGGCGAACACTTCCTTCTTCGCCAGGTCATTCCAGGCCGTGCCGGTGACGTGCTCGAGGGTCTTCTGCAGCAGGTAGAAGCCCTCGCCGGAATACTGGAAACGGCTGCCCGGCGCGAAGTCGCTGGCCAGCGGGGTGTCGTCCAGGGCGGGGTTGGACGGGGAGATCTGCCAGTTCGGCAGGCCGGTGGTGTGGTTGAGCACCATGCGCGTGGTGATGCGCCGGGCCGCCTCGTTGTCGCGTGTGCGCGGCGAGGGCCAGTAGTCGTGCAGCGGGGTATCCAGGTCGAGCCGGCCCTGGTCGACGAGCCGGAGCGCGATGTAGGCGGCCACGACCTTGGACAGCGAGGCGGCCTGGAACAGCGTGCGTGCGGTGACCGGCTCGCCCGGCCGGTTGCCGGTGACCCCGTGGTCGTATTCCGTGCAGGTGCCCTGGTGGCAGTACACCAGCTGCGCGCCGGGGATGCGGTGGCGGGTCATCGTCGCGGCGAACTCCGCGGCCTGCCGGGCGTGCGCTTCGGGCGCCGCCGCGACGCCGTCCACCGGCGCCTGCACGCCCACGGCAACCGGCGCCTGGGCGCAGGCCATGCCCGCGGCGGCGGACAGGATGATCGCGGACAGGGTGGTGCAGGCGGCCTTGTCTTTCATGCGTTCCCCGCGAAGTTCGTTGGCGTGCGCCGGCAGCGCTGCCGGCCCTGCATGGCCGGCAGGCCGGGGCGGCCGTCGCAGGACGTCGCCGTTCGCCGGCAGCGGAACGATAGCGCATCACCCCCGCGGCGAAGCCCGCCTGCGTCCGCATACGGGGGAAATAGGGGTTTCCACCGATGTCTCCCGGAGGGCGCCGCCCCTAGCATCGGTCGCACCGTGCCATGCGCCTTGCGGCTTGCCGCCGTCGCGCGCGGTGGCCGCGACGGCGCCGGCGCCGTGACCGATACTTCCGCAACCCCTGGCCTGGAGGTCGCCGACCGATGAAACGCGGGTCCGCCCTGATGCTCGTCCTGTCCGCCGCGCTCGCCGCGGTGCCGGCCACTGCCGCCGAACAACGGCCACGCGCCCGCGAGGCGGGCGTGGTCATCGGCACCCTGCCGCCCGGCCCGTACAACGCGATCACCGACGTGGCCGGGGTCGGCGTCGGCCAGGCCACGCTGGCCGAGGGCCGGCGCCTGCATACCGGCGTCACCGCGATCGTCCCGCACCCGGGCAACCTGTTCCGCCAGCGGGTGCCGGCGGCGATCGTGGTCGGCAACGGCTTCGGCAAGCTCGCCGGCATCACCCAGGTGCAGGAGCTGGGCGAGCTGGAGACGCCGATCCTGCTGACCGGCACGCTCAGCACCTGGAAGGTGGCCGATGCCGCGGTGGACTGGCTGCTGCGGCAACCGGGCATGGAACAGGTGCGCTCGATCAACCCGGTGGTGGGCGAGACCAACGACGGCTACCTCAGCGACATCCGTGCGCGGCCGCTGACCCCGGCGCTGGTGGAGCAGGCGCTGACCCGGCTGTCGCACGGCGAGGTCGCCGAGGGCGATGTCGGTGCCGGCGCCGGCACGGTCGCGTTCGGCTGGAAGGGCGGCATCGGCACCAGTTCGCGGCGCCTGCCGGCGGCCGAGGGCGGCCATACCGTCGGCGTGCTGGTGCAGAGCAACTTCGGCGGCCAGCTGACCATCGCCGGGGTGCCGGTGTGGAAGGAGCTGCCGGATCCGGCCGAATACGCACGCAGCCAGACCGCGCCGCCGAGCACGGGCGATGGCAGCATCATGATCGTGGTGGCCACCGACGCGCCGCTGGACGCGTCGGCGCTGCAGCGGCTGGCGCGGCGCGCGCTGGTCGGGCTGGCGCGGACCGGGTCGGTGATGTCCAACGGCTCGGGCGACTACGTCATCGCCTTCTCCACCGCCCAGGACAACCTGCGCGACCCGGAGGCGCAGGTGCAGCCGGCGCGCAGCGTGGCCGGCGAGCAGATGACGCCGCTGTTCCAGGCCGTCGCCGAGGCGACCGAGGAGGCCATCGTCAACTCGCTGTTCCGCGCGCGCACCGTGCAGGGCCATCGCGGCACCGCCGCGGCGCTGCCGCTGGTGCCGGTGCTGCAGGCGCTGCGCCGCGCGCAGGTGCTGGAACCGCTGCCGCCGTCATCGCCGTGAGTGCCGGCATGGGCGACCTGCCTGAACCCGTCGTCCCCGCGCAGGTGGGGACCCGGGACATTCGCGGTGGAATCGGTCCCTTGCGGAATTTCCCGATGGTCCCATGCTTCAAGGCGCAGGCACTGGGTCCCCGCCTGCGTGGGGACGACGGGTACGCAGACGACGAGTACGCGAGTATCGGCGCCATCATCCGGGTCCCGCACGCGCCACCCGCCGCAACGTCCATGGGCTTCCGCCTTCGGGAGCGACGGGCGCTGTTTCTCCGCAAGCGCCTCGCGGCAGCACGGTGCGATGTCCGCATATCTCCGCAGGCAACGTGCGCCGCAGGCGTCGAATACACCCGCACGGTCCCCCATCGCCGGCCGCTATCGGCCGGCAGCGGGAATGACCCATCCGAATCCCCTTCCCACAGGAGCATGCCCATGATCGACGCCGTCCTTCCATCGCCGCGGGCCACCCTTGCGCGCCTGTCGACCCGCTGGCTCGTGGCGCTGCTGCTCGTGCTGTCGTGGTGTCCGGCCGGGGCCGCGGAGCTGGCACGCAGCCGCGCCGCCGGGCTGCAGGCGGAGCTGCAGCGGCTGGCGTCGAACTACGACGGCGAGGTCGGCGTGTATGCGCTCGACCTGCGTACGGGCCGCGCGGCGGCGGTGAATCCGGACGTGGGCTTCCCGATGGCCAGCACGGTCAAGGTGCCGGTGGCGGTGCACATCCTGAGCCTGGTCGACGAGGGCACGCTGGACCTGCACCAGCAGGTGCTGCTCAAGCCCGGCGACATCTATCCCTCGATGGGCGGGCCGATCGACACCCACCTCACGCCCGGCTCGGCGATCACCGTGCGCGACCTGCTGCACATGATGCTGACGGTCAGCGACAACAACGCCACCGACATCCTGATCCGGCTCGGCGGCGGCACCGCGGCGGTCGACGCCCGGATGCGCGCGCTGGGCATCGCCGGCATCCGCGTGGACCGCTACATCTGGGAAATGCTGGCCAACTACTTCGGCGACCAGGACGCCTCGCAGCGCCGTCCCCTCGGACCGGCCGACTACGCGGTGCTGGAAGCGGCCGACCGCAGCGACGAGGAGCGCAAGCGCCTGCGCCAGCTGTACGACCACGATCCGCGCGATACCAGCACGGCCGCGGGCATGAGCGCGCTGCTCGTGCAGGTGTGGCAGGGCAGGGCGCTCAAGCCCGAGACGACCGCCGTGCTCAAGTCGATCATGCTCGATTGCCGTACCGGCCAGGGGCGGCTCAAGGGCATGCTGCCCGACGCCACCCCCGTCGCGCACAAGACCGGCACGGTCGGCAACGTGATCAACGACGTGGGCGTGATCACCCTGCCGGACGACAAGGGCGAGCTGGTCGTGTCGGTATTCCAGGCGTCGGCGCAGAGCGACCAGGCGCGCGACCGGATGATCGCGCAGCTGGCCCGCGCCGCGCACGACTACTTCGTGTTCGTCGATGGCGAGTGAGGCCGTCAACGACGATGTCGCGGCCCCGACCGGCTAGGCCAGCAGGCGTGCCAGCTGCGTGCGGCTGGCGACGTCGAGCTTGCGGAAGATCGAGCTGATCTGGCTTTCGATCGTCTTGCGCGAGCGGCACAGCCGCTGCGCGATCGCCTCGTTGCGCAGGCCGGCGGCGACCAGCAGGGCCACCTTGCGCTCGCTGGGCGAGAGCGCCTTCAGCAACGGCAGCGCGTGCGCGGTGCCGGCCTCGATGGACCCGCCGGTTCCGTCGTCGGGGGTGAGCACCAGCACGTGCTGCGCGTGCGGCGAGTGCGCCGGCGCGGCGCCGATGTCCAGGCGCAGGCGCTGGCCGGCCCGCTGCGGGTGTTCGATGGACAGGGAGGCGTCGCCTCCGGGCATCGGGGCCGCGCCCGACGCGCCGGCCAGCCATCGGCGCAGCGCGCGCTCGATCGGCCGCGGCAGGCGCCCTTTCGCCTCGGTGCCCTCGTCCCAGTGCCGGCACAGGCGCCGCGCCTCGCGCGACATGTACGACGGCAGCAGCTGTGCATCGACGAGCACCACGGCGATGGGCAGCTGGTGCAGCCACGTCTCCAGGGCCTGCTGCCGCGCGCGTTCGGCCTCCAGCATGCGCACGCGCTGCAGGCTGGCATCGAGCAGCGGATACAGCTCGGCCAGGAAGGCGCGCTCGCGCTCGGACAGGCCGGCGCGCACGCGGATGCTCAGCACCGCCTCCAGCCGCGTGCCGTTCCAGAACGCCAGGTGGATGAACTCGCGCCAGCCCGGCGCCGGGTCCTGCGCCCTGAGCCGTTCGCCGGCGTGCGCATCGCCCAGGGCGATCTGCGAGAACGTGTACCAGGGGATCCGCGGATTGGCGTCCAGGTACGGCGCGGCCACGTCGAGGCTGGTGACCAGCCGCGCGCTGCCGTCGCCGGC
>JAFADB010000111.1 GCA_023425225.1 Pseudomonadota bacterium | reverse complement strand
GGGCGGGGTGATCGGCCGCCTGCTGGTGTCCTCCTCGGGCGATGCGCTGTGGGACCGTTTCATCGCCGACCGCCGCCCCGGCAGTGCCGGCCGCGCGCGGCTGCAGCCGCTGCTGCGGTTCCAGCCGTTGCCTCAGGTGGACCGCGCGGTGTTCATCGCCGCCCCGCAGCGCGGCACGCCGATGGCCGGCGGCTGGCTGGGACGGCTGGTCGGGCGCCTGGTGCGGCTGCCGCTGACCGTGCTCGAGGGCTTCGGCGACGCGCTGCAGGACCTGGCCGGCGGCCGCCAGGAGGATGGCAAGCCGCCGACCCTGCCGACCAGCATCGACAACCTGCGCGATACCGACCCCTTCATCCGCGCCGCGGCCGACCTGCCGATCTCCCCGCGCGTGCGCTACAACACCATCATCGCCCGTCGCGATCCCAAGGTGGCGCTGGCCGACTCCAACGACGGCCTGGTGCCGTACGCCAGCGCGCACATGCCCGGAGCCGAGTCGGAGAAGGTGATCACCTCCTGGCACAGCGTGCAGGAGACGCCGCAGGCGATCCTGGAGATCCGCCGCATCCTGCACGAGGAGCTGGACGCCGGGGACGGCCGCTGACGACCGGCCCCGGCGCAGGGATCACTCCAGCGTGGCCGGGTCCGGGCCCAGCCGGCGGCCGGCATCAAGCGCGTCGATGGCGGCCATGTCGGCGGCGGTCAGCTCGAAGTCGAAGATGTCGATGTTCTCGGCCATGCGCGCGCGGTGCACCGACTTGGGGAACACCACCAGCCCGAGCTGGATGTGCCAGCGCAGCACCACCTGCGCCACGCTCTTGCCGTGGCGCGCGGCGATGGCCTGCAGCGACGGCTCGCGCAGCAGCTCGCCGCCCTGCGCCAGCGGGCTCCACGACTCGGTGACGATGCCGTGCGCGGCGTCGTAGGCGCGCAGCTCGCGCTGCTGCAGCAACGGATGCAGTTCGATCTGGTTGGCCGCCGGCACCACGCCGGTGGCCTCGACGATGCGGTCGATGTCCTGCGCGCGGAAGTTGGACACGCCGATCGAACGCGCCTTGCCATCCTTGCGCGCCTGCACCAGCGCCTTCCAGGTCTCCACGAAGCGGTCCTTGCCCGGGCACGGCCAGTGGATCAGGTACAGGTCCACATAGTCGGTCTGCAGCCGTTCCAGGCTGGCATCGAGCGCGCGCAGGGTGCGGTCGTAGCCCTGGTCGTCGTTCCACAGCTTGGTGGTGAGGAACAGGTCCGTGCGCGGCAGCCCGGAGGTGGCGATCGCCTGGCCGACGCCGGCCTCGTTGCCGTAGATGGCGGCGGTGTCGATGTGGCGGTAGCCCAGCTCCAGCGCGGTGGCCACCACCTGCGCGGTCTCGCCGGCCGGGGTCTGCCATACGCCGAGGCCGAACTGCGGGATGCGGTGGCCGTCGGCGAAGGTCAGGGTAGGGATGGGGGACATGACGGATCCTCGAAGGCGAAAGCGGACCTGGCACTGTAGTCGTCCCGGCGCCGCCGGCCCACCCGCGCGCCCGGAACGGTCCATTCCCATCCGTCAGCGACCGTCGCGTTCCCGGGCGGCGGCGTCGGCCGGGGTCGAGGCCAGCAGCGCCAGCTGGTGGCGCTCCATCTCCTGGCGCATCTGCCGGCGGATCTGCGCGGCGGCGTGGCGGCGCTTCTCGTCGGCGCTGGACGGCTGCAGCGGCGGCACCGGGGTCGGCGCGCCGTCGTCGTCCACCGCCACCATGGTGAAGAAGCAGCTGTTGGCGTGGCGCACGCTCTGCTTGCGGATGTCCTCGGCCACCACCTTGATGCCCACCTCCATCGAGGTGGTGCCGGTATAGTTCACCGAGGCCAGGAAGGTCACCAGCTCGCCCACGTTGATCGGTTCGCGGAAGGTCACCTGGTCCACCGACAGGGTCACCACGTAGCGGGCCGCGTAGCGGCTGGCGCAGGCGTAGGCGACCTGGTCGAGCAGCTTGAGCACCGCGCCGCCGTGCACCTTGCCGGAGAAGTTGGCCATCTCCGGCGTCATCAGCACGGTCATCGACAACTGGTGGGACTGGAATTCGGGCATCGGGGGCTACCGGGGGAGGGAATGCGCAGGCTACCCAGCCGCGTGCGCGCCCGCCAGCCGTCCGGCGGCCGCCAGGTCGTGCGCCTTGACCAACGCGTGCAGCAGCCGGTTGGCCGGCACGGCGATGCCCAGCCGCTCGCCCTCGCGCACCACGTGGCCGTTGATGTAGTCGATCTCGCTGGGCTTGCCGCGCGCCACGTCCTGCGCGGTGGACGAGCGCTGGCCGGCCATGCTGCGCGAGATCGCCAGCACGTCGTCCCACAGCGTGTCCGGCAGGCGCACGTCCAGCGCCGCGGCCACCGCCCGGCATTCGTCCACCACGTCGCCGATCGCCGCGACCATGCCCGGCGTGCGCACCAGTTCGCCGTAGGGCTGCCGGGTCAGCGCCGACAGCGCGTTGTAGGCGCAGTTGATCACCAGCTTGGTCCACAGCGCCTCGGCCACCCGATCGGACACCTGCGTGGGTATGTTCGAGGCCGACAGTTGCGCGGCGATGGCGGCGCTGGCCGGCGACGGGCCGATCACCAGCTCGCCGCGGCCGTGGTGGACGACGTGGCCGGCGCCTTCCATGCCGGCGGCCACGTAGACCGCCGCCGGTATCGCTTCACGGCCGAGCACGCGCGACAGCCGTGCGGCGTTGTCCACGCCGTTCTGCAGGCTCAGCACCACGGCCCCGGCCGCGAGATGCGGGGCGATCGCCGCGGCGGCGGCTTCGCTGTCGCCGGACTTGACGCACACCAGCACCAGCCCGGCGCCGGCGACCGCGGACGGATCGCTGTCGGCCTGCAGCGGCAGGGCGCCGTCGAAGTCGGCCGCCTGCAGGCGCAGCCCGCGCGTGCGCACCGCTTCCACCAGCGCCGGCCGGCCGATCAGCACCACCTCGTGTCCGGCCTGGTGCAGCCGCGCGCCGAAATAGCAGCCCACCGCACCGGCACCCATCACCGCGATCTTCATGTCACTTCCCTCCTGAGCGCACGGACCGCCATGGTAGGCGACCGTCGGATGGCCACAAACGCGACGGGCCGCCTTGCGGCGGCCCGTCGTGCACGGCGCGGAACGCCGGGCTTACTTGAGCTTGGCGTCGGCGCGCAGCGCCTCGGCACGGTCGGTCTTCTCCCACGAGAACGCGGTGGTGCTGACCTCGGTGCCGCTGCCGTCGATGTAGCTGAACGGCTTGGGCTTGCGGCCGAAGTGGCCGTAGGCGGCGGTCTGCTGGTACATCGGGTGCACCAGGTCGAGCATCTTGATGATGCCGTACGGGCGCAGGTCGAAGTGCTTGCGGATCAGCTTCTCGATCTTGTCGTCGCTGATCTTGCCGGTACCGAAGGTGGTCACCGAGATCGAGGTCGGCTCGGCCACGCCGATGGCGTAGGACACCTGCACCTCGCAGCGGTCGGCCAGGCCGGCGGCGACCACGTTCTTGGCGACGTAGCGCGCCGCGTAGGCGGCCGAACGGTCGACCTTGGACGGGTCCTTGCCGGAGAACGCGCCGCCGCCGTGGCGGGCCCAGCCGCCGTAGGTGTCGACGATGATCTTGCGCCCGGTCAGGCCGCAGTCGCCCACCGGCCCGCCGATCTCGAACTTGCCGGTCGGGT
>JAFADB010000063.1 GCA_023425225.1 Pseudomonadota bacterium | reverse complement strand
TCGCAGCTCAAGCAGCTGGGCGGATTGCCCGCCGATCAGCGCAAGGCGGCAGGCGAGGCGATCAACCGCGCGCGCGATGCCGTGTCCGCTGCGCTGACCGAGCGCAAGGCGGTGCTCGATGCGGCTGCGCTGGACGTGCGCCTGGCCGGCGAACGCATCGACGTGACGCTTCCCGGCCACCTGGCCGAACGCGGTGGCCTGCATCCGGTCACGCGTGCGCTCGAGCGCATCGTCGAGATCTTCGCCCGGCTCGGCTACGAGCTGTCCGACGGCCCGGAGATCGAGGACGACTGGCACAACTTCGAGGCGTTGAACTTCCCGCCGCACCACCCGGCGCGGGCGATGCACGACACCTTCTACATGTCCAGTGACGGCAGCGGCGTCGCCCGCCTGCTGCGCACGCATACCTCCGGGGTGCAGGTGCGCTACATGGACGACCACCACCCACCGCTGCGCATGATCGCCGCCGGCAAGGTCTACCGCAGCGACAGCGACCAGACCCATTCGCCGATGTTCCACCAGGTCGAGGGCCTGCTGGTGGACGAGCACGCCACCTTCGCCGACCTCAAGGGCACGCTGTCCGAGTTCGTGCGCGCGTTCTTCGAGCGCGATTTCCAGATGCGCTTCCGCCCCAGTTACTTCCCGTTCGTGGAGCCGGGAGCCGAGGTGGACATCGGCTGGCAGCAGCCGGACGGCAGCATGCGCTGGCTGGAGGTGCTGGGCTGCGGCATGGTCCATCCGAACGTGCTGCGCAGTGCCGGGGTGGATCCGGAACGCTATGGCGGCTTCGCCTTCGGCCTGGGCGTGGAGCGCTTTGCGATGCTGCGCTACGGGGTCAACGACCTGCGCGCCTTCTTCGACAACGACGTGCGGTTCCTGCGGCAGTTCGCCTGAGCGGGCGCGTGCCAGAACAGGGTTGAGCGGGTTTCATGTCGGCGGACCAGGGTCCGCCCTACGGGTTGCGAATCACGATGAAATTTTCAGAAAACTGGCTGCGTAGCCATGTCCCGGTCGATGCCGGCCGCGAGGCGCTGGTGGCGACGATGACCGCCATCGGCCTGGAGGTCGAGGACGTCGAGGTGTTGGGCGAGTCGCTGCAGGGCGTGGTGGTGGCGCGCATCGTCGAGGCGGTGCGCCATCCCGAGGCCGACCGCCTGCAGGTGTGCAGGGTGGATGCCGGGCAGGGCGAGCTGCTGCAGATCGTCTGCGGCGCTCCGAACGCGCGTGCCGGGCTGTTGGCGCCGTTGGCGCTCGTCGGCGCGCAGGTCGGCGAGCTGAAGATCAAGCCGGCCAGGCTGCGCGGGGTGGAGTCCAACGGCATGTTGTGCTCGGCACGCGAGCTGGGGCTGGACAGCGATGCGTCCGGCTTGCTCGAGCTGCCGGCCGATGCGCCGGTCGGCCAGCCGCTGGCCGGGTACCTGGGCCTGCCCGACGCCAGCATCGAGATCAAGCTCACCCCCAACCGTGCCGACTGCTTCAGCGTGCGCGGCATCGCCTTCGACGTGGCGGCCGCCTGCGGCAGCGAGGTGGTCCCGTTCGACGCGGCTCCGGTGCCTGCCTCCATCGCCGCCACGTTGCCGGTGCGGCTGGATGCCGGCGCGCAGGCGCCGCGCTACTGCGGGCGCGTGATCGAGGGCGTGGACGCCACCGCGGCAACGCCGATCTGGATGGCCGAACGGCTGCGCCGCGGCGGCATCCGTCCGGTCTCGCTGCTGGTGGACATCACCCAGTACGTGATGCTCGAGCTCGGGCAGCCGATGCATGCCTACGACCGCGCCGCCCTGCAGGGGCCGGTGGGCGTGCGCCAGGCGCGTGCAGGCGAGCAGTTGAAGCTGCTCGATGGCCGCGACGCGGTACTGGACGAGGGATTCCTGGTGGTCACCGATGCCGACCGCGCGGTGGCGCTGGCCGGCATCATGGGGGGGCACGACACCCGCGTCACCGACGCCACCAACCAGGTGTTCCTGGAAGCGGCCTACTTCGCGCCGGCCGCGATCATGGGCAAGGGCCGCAAGCTGGGCCTGCATACCGATGCCAGCCATCGCTTCGAGCGCGGTGTGGATCCGGCGCTGGCGCCAGTCGCCATCGAGGTGGCGACCCGGCTGGTGCTGGAGCTGGCCGGCGGCAAGGCCGGGCCGGTGGAAATCGTCGAATTGCCCGAATACCTGCCCGAGCCGTTGCCGATCGTGCTGCGGCGCGCGCGCATCCGCCGCGTGCTGGGCATCGAGATCGCCGACGCCGAGGTGGAGCGCATCCTGCGTGCCCTGGGCATGCAGGTCGACACGCTGGCCGAGGGCTGGCGCGTGGTGGCGCCCAGCCGCCGCTTCGACGTGGCGATCGAGGAGGACCTGATCGAGGAACTGGCGCGCATCCACGGCTACGAGCGGATCCCGACCACGCTGCCGAGCGGGGCAGCCCGCATCGCCATGCCCACCGAAACGCGGCTGGACGAGGCGACCATCCGCCGCCAGCTGGTGGCGCGCGACCTGCTGGAGACGATCAACTACGCCTTCGTCGATGCCGGCCTGCTGCGCAAGTGGCAGCTGGATTCGGCGCTGGTGGAACTGGCCAATCCGCTCAGCGCCGAAATGGCGGTGATGCGCCCCGCGCTGCTGCCGGGGCTGGTGGCGGCGCTGGCGCGCAACGTGGCCCGCCAGGCCGGCCGCGTGCGCCTGTTCGAACTGGGCAAGGTGTTCGCATTGGAAAGTCCGGCCATGGATGGCCGGGTTCTTGCGGAGGGATCCGCATCTGCCGGCATGGCGCCCATCGAGACCTTGCGCATCGCTGCCGCGGTGTGCGGCGACGCGGTGGCGCCACAGTGGGGCGAGCCGACCCGCAAGGTGGACTTCCACGACCTCAAGGGCGATCTGGCGTCGCTGGCCGCGGCCTCCGGGGCTGAACTGGAATACCGGCCATCGACTCCGGCCTTCGCCCATCCAGGTCGCTCGGCGGACATCTA
Organism: Pseudomonadota bacterium; assembly: GCA_023425225.1. Taxonomy (GTDB): domain Bacteria; phylum Pseudomonadota; class Gammaproteobacteria; order Xanthomonadales; family Xanthomonadaceae; genus MMGLT7. Next base: position 26,194 of record JAFADB010000063.1, on the reverse strand, counting down.
CCGGGACGGGCTGAAGATCGGCTGGATCGGCCAGCTGCACCCGCGCTTGCTGCGTGAGCTGGAGCTGGACGTGGATGTGGTGGCATTCGAGCTGGACCTACCGCCGCTGGCCGAACGCGCGTTGCCGCGGGCCGCCGAGCTTTCGCGCTATCCGTCGGTGCGTCGCGATCTGGCGTTCGTGGTGCCGGAGGCGGTGTCCTGGGCCGCGCTTTCGGCCAGCGTGCGCCAGGCCGCCGGCCCGGTGCTGCGCGAGGTCCGGTTGTTTGACCGCTACGTCGGCACCGGCGTAGAACCGGGGTTCAAGAGTCTGGCTATGGGCTTGATTTTGCAGGACAACTCGCGCACCCTGACCGACCGCGACGTGGACTCCGTGGTGGCCGAGGTGGTGGCGTTCGTGGAACGCGAGCACGGTGCCAGGATCCGCGGTTGAAGCGGGTCAAGAAGCGGTTCTCGAGGATTGGGCAGGCATGGCGTTGACCAAAGCGGAAATGGCGGAACGGTTGTTCGACGAAGTCGGTCTGAACAAGCGCGAGGCCAAGGAGTTCGTCGATGCGTTCTTCGACGTGCTGCGCGAAGCGTTGGAGCAGGGGCGCCAGGTCAAGTTGTCCGGTTTCGGGAATTTCGACCTGCGCCGCAAGAACCAGCGGCCGGGGCGCAATCCCAAGACCGGTGAGGAAATTCCGATTTCCGCCCGCACGGTGGTGACCTTCCGTCCGGGCCAGAAACTCAAGGAGCGGGTGGAGGCCTATGCTGGATCCGGGCAGTAATCGCGAACTTCCGCCGATCCCGGCAAAGCGCTACTTCACCATCGGCGAGGTCAGCGAGCTGTGCGACGTCAAGCCGCACGTGCTGCGCTACTGGGAGACCGAGTTCCCCAGCCTGGAGCCGGTCAAGCGCCGTGGCAACCGTCGCTACTACCAGCGCCACGACGTGCTGATGGTGCGGCAGATCCGCAGCCTGCTGTACGAACAGGGCTACACCATCGGCGGTGCGCGGCTGCGGCTGGAGGGAGATGGCGCGCGGCAGGAATCCGCCCTGAGCAACCAGATCATCAAGCAGGTGCGGATGGAGCTGGAGGAAGTGCTGCAACTGCTGCGGCGCTGATGCGGGATCGGCTAGGAAAGCGGCTGGCAAACCCGTTATAATCGCCGCCCGTCCACGCGACGGGATTCACCTCTCGGGGTATAGCGCAGCCTGGTAGCGCACTTGTCTGGGGGACAAGTGGTCGTCGGTTCAAATCCGGCTACCCCGACCAAATTCGTTTCTCGAGAAACAGCCCGTGGAACCATCCACGGGCTGTTTCTTTTTGTGCGTTTCATCCCGCTGGCGGGTGCCGCATGGCAGTCGATGCCGCTGCGAATCACCACCGCAAAACCACGCTGGTCGGAGATGGGGATATTCCCCTTTTGCCCGGCTATCTGAACGCTGCCCTCGATTGCCGGTTGCGAACTTGAACCGCAACCGTACATTCGTCGAAAAAATGACGCGTCAGGGCTTGGTTGCGTTCCTTCGGCTATGCCATAGTGCGGTGCAGCACGCAAATCCAGTAAACAAATTGTCCCCAGGAGTCGGAATAATGACGGTCATCCGCCAGCACCGGCAAAAGCGGGCGGCGGTGCCCAGCTCCCCTGACCAGCGAAGGCGGTGACGTGGCACATGCAGAACCTGAACGGTAGACACGGTTGGACGAGATGCCTCGCGTTTCTGGGGATATTGCTCTTGTGTGCCTGCAGTTCGGGCAATGTGACCCGCGACCTTCCACCGGGCGATTCGCTGGCTGCGGTCATGGGGCAGCCGGAATACCTCATTGGCCCCGGCGACCTGATCCAGGTGAAGGCATTCCAGGTGGACGACCTGGAGCGGCAGGTGCGGGTGGACAACGAGGGCAACATCTCGTTGCCGCTGATCGGCGAGGTCATGGCGGCGGGATTGACCGTCAGCCAGCTGGAAAAGCAGGTCACCGACCGCTACCGAGACGGCTTCCTGCAGGACCCGCAGATCTCGGTCTTCATCCAGGAATTCAACAGCCGCCGGGTCACGGTCACCGGTGCGGTGACGGAGCCGGGCATCTACCCGATGACCGGATCGGCACTGAGCCTGCAGCAGGCGCTGGCGCAGGCCAAGGGCGTGAGTACCCTGGCCAGCCGGCGCAACGTGATCGTGTTCCGTACCGTTAGCGGACAGAAGATGGTGGCCCGGTTCGACCTGGCGCAGATCGAGAAGGGCCAGATGCCCGATCCCAACATCTATGGTGGCGACATCATCGTCGTCTACCGCTCCGACGCGCGCCTGCTGCTGCGCACGATGCTGGAGCTGACGCCCTTTGTGATGGTGTGGAGGGCTTACCGATGACGACGCGTCCGCAGGAGCAGAGCGGCGCCGCCAACTGGGCGCATCCCTCCGAGCTCGGCTTGCTCGACTACTGGCAGGCGTTGCGCGAACAGCGCTGGCTGATCGCCGCCATCACCGTCGGTGTCGTGGTGCTGGTGGGCGTGGTGACGCTGCTGATGACGCCGCAGTATCGCGCTACCAGCACCCTGCAGATCGAACGCGACGCGATGAACGTGGTCAACGTCGAGAACCTGCTGCCCGCCGAGTCGCCGCTCGATCGCGATTTCTACGAGACCCAGTACGAGCTGCTGCGCAGCCGCAGCCTGGCGCGCGCGGTGATCCACGAGGCCGGGCTGGCGCGCGATCCCGAATACAAGGAGATCGTCGACAAGGTCACGGCGCGGCTGGATGCGGCCAAGGGCGAGGCGGGCAAGAGCGTGGCCACGCGCCAGGAGCAGATCGAGCGGGCCCTGGTGGGGCCGGTGCTCGAATCGCTGGAGATCGAGCCGGTACGCAACTCGCGGCTGGTCCGGGTGAACTTCAACTCACCTGATCCGCAGCTGGCGGCGAAGGTGGCCAACACCTATGCCAAGGTCTTCATCGATGCCAGCCAGGAGCGCAAGCTGCAGGCGACCTCGTTCGCCTCGAAGTACCTGTCCGACCGGTTGGCGCAGCTGCGCAGTCGCGTCGAGGAATCGGAGAAGAGCCTGGTCGACTACTCCAGCCAGGAGCAGATCGTCTCGGTGGGCCAGGACAAGCCGTCGTTGCCGGCACAGAACCTGACCGAGCTCAACGTCATGCTGGCGGCCGCCCAGGACGCCCGTATCCGCGCCGAGGCGGCGTGGCGGCAGGCCAGCACCGGGGACGGCATGGGGCTGCCGCAGGTGGTCGCCAACCCGCTGATCCAGTCGTTGCGCTCCGAGCAGGTGCGCCTGACGTCCGATTACCAGCAGAAGCTGGCCACCTTCAAGCCGCAGTACCCGGAGATGCAGCGGATCCAGAGCCAGATCGCGGAGCTCAACCGGCAGATCCGCGAGGAGGTGGCCAACATCCGCCAGTCGCTGAAGGAAACCTACGATGCGGCCAGCCTGCAGGAAGACCTGCTGGAGCAGCGCATCACCGGGCTGAAGAACCAGGAACTGGACCTGCAGACGCGCAGCATCCGCTACAACATGCTCAAGCGTGATGCCGACACCAACCGCCAGATCTACGACGCGCTGCTGCAGCGCTACAAGGAGATCGGGGTGGCCGGCAACGTCGGCACCAACAACATATCGGTGGTCGACGGAGCGGACGTGCCGGGGCGGCCGAGCTCGCCGAAGCTGCTGCTCAATCTCGTGCTTGCAGGGATGCTGGGCCTGTTCATCGCGGTGGCGGTGGCGTTGCTGCGCTACTTCCTGCGCGATGCGTCGGCCAAGGGCGCGGCCGGATGAGAAGGATGCGGGGCCCGGCGATCAGGTGAGGTTCGGGTATCCGCACCGACAGTGTTGGAGGATGCAGGAGGGCAGGACGCCCTGGTAGAGGATCCGGCGTTGCCGCTTGCGGCGATGACCGGCAGGAAATGTTTCAGTGGAAACGAGCTGTGTGGATCCGGGGCCGGCGGAGGAGGGCGTCGCGGAGGATCCATGACAGACGACATCGAGACCTGGGCAACCGGCATGTTCCCCCGCATGCCGCGAACCGGGTTTGGATAGGAGGGCCGACCATGCTTCTGGCTGACTTGACCAGCACCACCTATACGACGTCTTCGCCGCGTCTGCTTTCCAAGTATTCGGCCGCGGCCGATCTGTTGCTGCGGGTTTCCGACATCGTCGTGGTCGTGATTTCCGCACTGGCGGCCTATCGCGTGATGTTCGGGACCTGGATACCGCAGAACGCGGCCAACTACCGCCTGGCGATCAGCATCACCTTGCTGTACGCGGTGATCTGCTTCGCGATGTTCCCGCTCTACCGGAGCTGGCGCGGTCGCGGCCTGCTGCGGGAGCTGATGATCCTGGGCATGGCCTGGTCCGGCGCGTTCGTGCTGTTTGCCGTGCATGCGCTGATCGTGCAGTTCGGGCAGCCGGTCTCGCGAGCCTGGCTGGGTGGCTGGTTCCTGATCGGGCTGACCATGCTGGTGCTGTCACGCACGGCCCTGCGCGTGGCGCTGAACATGCTCCGCAGCCGCGGCATGGACGTGCAGCGCGTGGTGGTGGTGGGCCTGCGCCACCCGGTGATGAAGATCCACCATTACCTGGGCCGCAATCCCTGGGTCGGCATGAACATGATCGGCTATTTCAGCAGCCGCTACGACATCGCCGGTAGCGAGAGTCCGCATCCGTTGCCGTGCCTGGGCGAGCCGCACGAGCTGGCCGAGTTCCTGCAGCACAACCAGGTCGAGCAGGTCTGGATCTCGCTGCCGCTGGGCGAACGCGACCACATCAAGCAGTTGCTCAAGGACCTGGAGCGCTACCCGATCCAGGTCAAGCTCATCCCCGACCTGTTCGATTTCGGCATGCTCAACCAGTCCGGCGAGCAGATCGGCAACGTGCCGGTGATCAACCTGCGCCAGGGCGGCGTGGACCGCGACAACTACTTCGTCGTGGCCAAGGCGCTGCAGGACAAGATCGTGGCGCTGGTGGCGCTGGCCATGCTGTGGCCGCTGATGCTGGCCATCGCCGTTGGCGTGAAGCTCAGTTCCCCGGGGCCGGTGTTCTTCCGGCAGAAGCGCCATGGGCTCGGCGGCCGCGAGTTCGACATGCTGAAGTTCCGCTCCATGCGCGTGCACCACGAGGACGGTCCGGTCCTCAAGCAGGCCACGCGCGGCGATGCACGCGTGACCCGCTTCGGTGCGTTCCTGCGCAGGAGCAGCCTGGACGAGCTGCCGCAGCTGTTCAACGTGCTGGGCGGGCGCATGTCGGTGGTGGGGCCGCGGCCCCACGCGGCACAGCACAACAGCCACTACGAGAAGCTGATCAGCCATTACATGCAGCGCCACTACGTCAAGCCGGGCATCACCGGGTGGGCGCAGGTCAACGGTTTCCGCGGCGAGACGCCGGACCTGCGCACGATGAAGAAACGCATCCAGTACGACCTGGACTACATCCGGCGCTGGTCGTTGTGGCTGGACGTGCGCATCATCGCGCTGACCGCGGTGAAGGTGCTGGGCCAGAAGACCGCCTATTGATGCCGCAGGCCGCCGCCGCCGGTATCCGTCATTGCCGCTGTCCAGCGACGGTGGCAGCGCGCATGCATGGAGGCGAACGATGACCACGGCCATCGCCGCGGCCGCCGCGTGGCGCCGCGAGTACCAGCGCAACCTGCTGATCGAGCTGGTGCTGCTGTTCGGTGTCGGCTACAACCTCGTGCTGGCGCTGGTCAATGCGAACCTGTTCCGCGTCAGCCCGGCGATGACCTACGTGGCCGAGTTCGCCGTCTACGGCGCCTGCTTCGCCATCGGCCTGTGGTCGCTGGACCGGCGCAAGACGGCGATCGTCGTCAGCGGGCTGTTGTTCGTGGTGGCGCTGGCGCTTGTCCGCTTCATGCTGGCATGGCAGCTGGATCCGAAATTCCTGCGCGATGCGATCATTCCGTTCGCCTTCCTGGTGCTGGGGATGGCCTATTCCGGCTCGCTGCCGAAGCTGTTCGTGCGCATGGCGATCTTGGTGGCGCTGGTGGCCGCGTTCGAACTGGCGATGCCGAACGTCTATGGCGACGTGGTCAACCCCAAGAGCTACTTCGTCAATGCCCGCGGCGCCAGCGAGGCTGGTTTCTGGAACCAGGACAGCAACCTGTACGTGAGCGCCACCCGGCCCGGCGCGCGCAATTTCCTGCCTTCGTCCATGCTGCCGCGCGCCTCTTCGGTGTTCATCGAGCCGGTGACGATGGGCAACTTCATCATCTTCTTCACGGCGATCCTGTGCGCCTTCTGGCGCTCGCTGAGCCTTCCCAAGCTGGTGTTGTCGCTGGGACTGGTTGCGTTCCTGATCGTCGCCTCCGACGGTCGGCTTGCCGCGGGAACCTGCGTGCTGATGCTGCTGCTGACGCCGTTCCTGCGCCGGTTTGACCAGCGGCTGGCGTTCCTGTTGTTCCTCGGCGTGCTGCTCGGGGGCTGGCTGCTGGTGTGGGCGACCGGCACCCGGGCCTACGACGACAACATGCTGGGGCGCATCTTCTTCACCGTGTTCTCGGTGGACCACATGAGCGTGCAGTCGTGGCTCGGCCTGGATACCGCCTCGCCGTATCGCTATTTCGACAGCGGCATCGCCTATTTCATCTCCTCGCAGTCGCTGCTGGGGGTGCTGGGATTCCTGCTGGCATTCTCGTTCCTGCTGATCCTGCCCGGCAGCGATGGGCAGCTGTTCAAGAACCTGATGATCTTCGCCTTCGCGTTGAGCCTGCTGGTGTCCAACGGCTATTTCTCGATCAAGACCGCGGCGCTGTGGTGGTTCGCCTGCGGCTGCCTGTGGCGGCTGCAGGCGACGGTCGCGCCGCCATGGGCATCGCGGCCCGTAATGCCCGCGCTGCCGGCGCAGGGGCGTCCGAACGATGACGCGGTGCCGATCCGATGATGCAGGCCATGCGTGCGTTGCGGACAGGGCGTTCACGGGAGGCATCGGTCGCGGTGGCATCGCCGGCTGATCGCGATACGCGCATCGATGCGGCCAAGGCCTTGTCCATCACGCTGGTGGTGCTGGGACACGCCAAGGGCGTGCCCGATACCTTCACCGAACTGGCCAGCAGTTTCCGGGTGCCGCTGTTCTTCTTCCTGTCGGGCTGGGTGATCCAGGCGCATGGACGCGCGCGCACCTATGCGGCGTCGCTGCTCAACCTGGTGCGCAGGATCCTGGTTCCCTACCTGAGCTTCTTCGCGCTGGGCTATGCGTACTGGCTGGTGACACGGAACATCGGCGAGAAGGCGTTGCGCTGGGGCGACAGGCCCTGGTGGGAACCGCTGCAGGGGCTGCTCAGCGGGATCGGTCCGCAGTTGTACGTGCATCCGGCGATCTGGTTCCTGCTGGCGTTGTTCGTCACCACCGCGGTCTACCTGAGCCTGCGCCGCCTGCTGCGGCCGGCCTGGCTGGTGGCTGCGTCGCTCGTCGTGGCCTGGGCCTGGGTCGCGCTGTTCCCGCGCACGGGGCTGCGGATCCCGTTTGCCCTGGACATCCTGCCGGTGTCGCTGTTCTACATGGCGACCGGAGCGCTGGCATCGCACCGGCTTAAGCTGCCGGAGACGGTTCCGGCCAGCCTGGCGCTGGCCGCGCTGCTGGCGCCGCTGTGGCTGTGGCTGACCTGGAGCAACGGCCGCGTCGACATGAACCACCTCCAGTTCGGGCAGCCGTCGCTGTTCTTCGCCGCGGCGCTGACCGGTATCGTCGCGGTGTTGTGCGTGTCGCGGTGCCTGAGCGGATTCCCGGCGCTGCACTGGATCGGCCAGAACACGATGGTGATCCTGTGCACGCATATCCTCGTCTTCTTCGTGCTGTCCGGCATGGCCTCGCTGGCCGGCGGGTTCGACGAGCGGATGCCGGGGCCCGCCTGGGCGCTGCTGGTCTCGGCCATCGCGCTGGCGGCGAGCGTGCCGTTGAAATGGCTGTTCGCGCGTCATGCGCCCTGGGCGATTGGACTGGGCGTGCGGCGCGGGAGCAGGCCATGAAGGTGATCCACGTGGTGCGGCAGTTCCATCCGTCCGTGGGCGGCATGGAGGAAGTGGTGCTGAACATCGCCAGGCACCACCGCGAGCTGCGCGGCGACCAGGTGGAGGTGGTGACGCTGGACCGGCTGTTCACCGGCAGTGCCGAGCCATTGCCGCACTCGGACATCCATTGCGGCATTCCGGTGAAGCGCATTGCCTACCGCGGCTCCACGCGCTATCCGCTGGCACCGGCCGTGCTGGGGGCCATTCGCGGCGCCGACCTGCTGCACGTGCATGGCGTGGACTTCTTCTACGATTTCCTGGCACTGACGCGACCGCTGCACGGCATCGCGATGGTGGCCTCGACGCATGGCGGCTTCTTCCATACCGCCTACGCCTCGCGGCTCAAGCGGCTGTGGTTCCAGACGATCACACGGGCTTCCTCACTGGGTTATCGGCGCATCATCGCCACCAGCGAGAACGATGGGCGGATGTTCTCGCAGGTTGTGGCGCCCGGGCGCCTGCGGGTGATTGAGAACGGCGTCGACGTGGAGAAGTTCGCCGGCCGGGGCAGCACCGAACCGGGACGGACGCTGGTCTACTTCGGCCGCTGGTCGGTGAACAAGGGATTGCTGGAATCGCTGGACCTGCTGCGCGAGCTGCGGCGGCTCGACGCGCGCTGGCGGCTCGTCATCGCCGGCCGCGAGTACGATTTCGGCAAGGACGACCTGCAGCGAGCGGTGGCCGAGCGCGGCCTGCAGGAACAGGTCGAGTTCTGCGTGGCGCCGTCGCAGGACGAGCTGGCGCAGCTGCTAGGGCAGGCGCAGTTCTTCCTGTGCCTGTCGCGCCATGAAGGGTTCGGCATCGCCGCGGTCGAGGCGATGAGCGCGGGGCTGCTGCCGGTGCTGAGCGACATCCCGCCGTTCGCCCGGCTGGAAAAGGAATCCGGGCTCGGGGTGTTGCTGGACCCGGCCGATCCGCGCGACGGCGCGCGCCGGCTGGAACAGGCGGTGGGCGAGCCGTCCGATCATGCGCGTCGGCGCCAGCAGGCCATGGCGCAGGCGTCCCGCTACCACTGGCGGCATGCGGCGCAGCTCTACCTGGACGAGTACGACGCGGCGTTGTCGGAATCGCGCGGAGGCCGCCGATGACGCCGACATCCGCGCAGCGTGCGCTCACCGTCCTGCAGTCGACCGAGCGGCCGACCGGCACCACCAACCCGTACCTCACCCAGCTGTACGCATCGCTGCCGGCATCGGTGGACCTGCACTTCTTCTCGATGCGCGATGCGCTGTTCTCGCGTTACGACGTGCTGCACCTGCATTGGCCGGAATACCTGCTGCGCCATCGCACGCGTGCCGGCACCCTGGCCAAGCAGCTGTGCGTGGCCCTGCTGCTGCTGCGGGCTCGGGTGCTGCGGGTGGCCATCGTGCGCACGCTGCACAACCTGCAGCCGCATGAGTCCGGCGGCTGGCGCGAGCGCGTGCTGCTGGACTGGATCGACCGGGCCACATCGCGCTGGATCCGCCTCAACGCGACCACGCCCGAGCGGCCGCCGGCCACCGATACCATCCTGCATGGACATTACCGCGACTGGTTCGCCCGCTTTCCGCAGCAGGAGGCAGTGCAGGGGAGGTTGCTGCATTTCGGCCTGATCCGTCCCTACAAGGGCGTGGAGACGCTGATCGACGCGTTCTCGGCCTTGCCCGATTCCGCGCTGGAATTGCGTATCGTCGGCAACCCGGTCTCGCCGCAGATGCGCACGGTGGTGGAGGATGCCGCGGCCGCCGATGCGCGCATCGTCACGCGGCTGCAGTACGTGGAGGACGACGTCCTGGCGCAGGAAGTGGGTCAGGCCGAGCTGGTGGTATTGCCGTACCGGCAGATGCACAACTCCGGCACATTGCTGCTGGCCTTGTCGCTGTCGCGGCCGGTGCTGGCGCCTTGGAGCGAGGCCAATGCCGCGATCGCCGAGGAGGTCGGGGACGGCTGGGTCTTCCTGTATCGCGGTGAGCTGGATGCGCCGCTGCTGGCGTCGACTCTGGCCGCAGTCCGCCGGCGCGCGCCGGCATCCGTGCCCGACCTGTCGCGGCGCGAGTGGCCGTTGATCGGCGAGCAGCACCATCGCTGCTATGCGCAGGCCGTCGCGGCATGCCGGGGAGCGGCACGGTGACGACGGCCGCGCCGCCGCCGCCGCGCGCCGGAGAGCGCAGCCTCGGCGCGCGTGCGGCCAGTGGCGCCGCGGTGACCATGGCGGGCCAGTTGCTGAAGATCGTGGTGCAGTTCGGCGGCATCGTGCTGCTGGCGCGGCTGCTGACGCCGTACGACTACGGCCTGATGGCGATGGTGACGGCGATCGTCGGCGTGGCCGAGATCCTGCGCGACTTCGGCCTGTCGTCGGCGGCGATCCAGGCCCGGCAGGTCAGCCGCGAACAGCGCGACAACCTGTTCTGGATCAACTCCGGCATCGGCCTGGCGCTGGCCGCGCTGGTCTTCGCCTGCTCGTCGTGGATCGCCGGGTTCTACCGCGAGCCGGCCCTGGTGGCGATCTCCCAGGCGTTGGCGGTGACCTTCCTGCTCAACGGCATGACCACCCAGTACCGCGCCCACCTCAGCCGCGGCCTGCGCTTCGGTCAGCTGGCGCTGAGCGACGTGGGCGCGCAGTCCGCGGGCCTGGCCGCCGGCGTCGTCGCGGCGCTGGCGGGGCTGGGCTACTGGGCGCTGGTGTGGCAACAGGTGGTGCAGGCGCTGGTGAACCTGGTCATCGCCATGCTGTGCGCCCGCTGGCTGCCGCGCGGCTACCGGCGCGAGGCGCCGATGCGCGGCTTCCTGAGCTTCGGCTGGAACCTGATGGCGGCGCAGCTGCTGGGCTACGCCAGCCGCAACATCGGCCAGGTGATCATCGGCAACCGCATCGGCGCCGAGGCGCTGGGCCTGTACAACCGCGCCTTCCAGCTGCTGATGATGCCGCTCAACCAGATCAATGCGCCGGCCACCACGGTGGCGTTGCCGGTGCTGTCGCAGCTGCAGGACCAGCCGCAGCGCTTCGGCGCCTTCCTGCTGCGCGGGCAGACGGTGATGGTGCACGCGATCGTGGCGGCCTTCGCCTTCGCCTGCGCGCAGGCGCTGCCGCTGATCGTGCTGGTGCTGGGCGAACAGTGGCGGCCGGCGGTACCGATGTTCCAGGTGCTGACCGCCGGCGGGATCTTCCAGGCGGCCGCCTACGCCGCCTACTGGGTGTTCCTGGCCAAGGGGCTGATGCGCCAGCAACTGGTCTATTCGGTGGTCGGGCGATTGCTGCTGATCGGCTGCATCTGCATCGGCGCGAGTGGCGGGGCGATGGGCGTGGCGGTGGGCTACTCGATCGGGCTGGCGCTGCTGTGGCCGCTGTCGCTGGCCTGGATCGCGCGGGTCGCCGATGCCCCGGCGGCGGCCTTGTTCCGCAACGGCGCCTGCGCGATCGTCGGTTACGGCGCGTGCGGCGGCATCTCGTTCCTGGCCTCGCGGACCTGGGGCGGCGATTCGCTGGTGCGCCAGCTGCTGGTGGGGTCGCTGGCGATGGCGGTGGCGTTCGTCGCCGTATGCCTGCTGTGGCCGGCGTTCCGCCGCGATGTCAGGGCCATTCTCGACAGCCGCAGCCTGCTGCGGCAGGCGAAGGCTACCGGATGAGGCCGCGATGCAGACAGGAGCGAAGCCATGAATGATCCCATCGACCCGGCGGTCGCCGGCCCGGCGGCCAACGAGGCGCTGGCGCGCCCGCCGAACTACCTGGTGCTCTCCGCGCACGACTACCGCACCCCGCGCCGCGCGAACATCCACTTCATCACCGACGAGCTGGCCAGGCGCGGCACCACGCGCTTCTTCTCGCTGCGCTACAGCCTGCTGTCGCGGTTGAAGGGCGACCTGCGCCTGCCGCTGGACGCGAGCGCGAACCGGGTGGTCGCGCACAACGGCGTGGACTGCTACCTGTGGCGTGCGCCGATCCATCCGTTCAACACGCGCCGCCGCTGGCTGCGGCCGCTGGAGAACCTGATGTTCCGGCTGTACGCGGCCCGTCCGCCCAGGACCCTGGTCCGCTGGATCCGCGAGGCCGACGTGATCGTGTTCGAGAGCGGCACCGCTGTGGCCTTCATCGAACTGGCCGGCCGGCTGAACCCGCGTGCGCGCCGCATCTACCGCGCCTCCGACGCGCTGGCCACCATCGACGTGGCCGACTACATCGAAAAGACCTTCGCACGCGTGGCGCCGCAGCTGGACGCCATCGTGCTGGTGTCGCCGGCGATGGCCGACGATATCGCAAGCAAGGACAACCTCTACCACGTCGGCCATGGCGTCGATCTCGAGCTCGACGCGCTGGGCGATCCGTCCCCGTACGGAGAGGGCATCCACGCGGTGTCGGTGGGATCGATGCTGTTCGATCCATCCTTCTTCGTCGCCGCCAGCAAGGCCTTCCCGCAGGTCACGTTCCACGTCATCGGCTCCGGCCACGGGCGCGATCCGGGCTATGGCGACAATGTGCGCGTGTACGGCGAGATGAAGCATGCCCAGACCATCGGCTACATCAAGCACGCCCGGTTCGGCATCGCGCCGTACGCCTCGCAGCAGGTGCCGGCCTACCTGGCCGACAGCTCGATGAAGCTGCTGCAGTACGACTTCTTCGGCTTGCCTGCGGTGTGCCCGCACGCGGTGGTCGGGCGCTATCCCTCGCGCTTCGGCTACACGCCGGGCGACGAGGCATCGCTGGTCGCGGCGATCGACCGTGCCCTGGCCGCGCCCCACGTGCGGCATCGGCAGTGCCTGAGCTGGGCCGAAACCACCGACCGCGTGCTGGATCCGCAGGATTACCCGGACACACGGCTCGAGCCGGTCGGCGACGATGCCGGGGGGATCGCCCACGAGTCACGCTCGTCCGCCTGAGCGCACGCCAGCGCCATCATCGATATCGGAGAAACGACACCCATGCTGCCGACGCTTCTGGAGAAATGGATCGAGCGGGAGGAACGCCGGGCACTGTACTGGTGGAAGCCGCGCAACGGGCAGGTCAACGTCGGCGACCACTTGTCCAAGGTGATCGTCTCGTGCGTGCTGGGCCTGCGCGACCGGACGCTGATCCAGAAGCGCAGCATGCGCCATCGCCTGCTGGCGATCGGCTCGGTGCTGCATTTCGCCCGCAACGGCGACACCGTCTGGGGCAGCGGCATCAACGGCAAGATCCCGGAGCAGATGCACCGCTTCGACACGCTGGACGTGCGCGCGGTGCGTGGGCCGAAGACGCGCGATCTCCTGCTTGCGCGCGGCATCGCCGTGCCGCAGGTGTATGGCGATCCCGGCCTGCTGATGCCGCTGTTCTTCCCGCGGCGGGCGCTGATGCCCGAGCCGCGCCGGGAACTGGTGATCGTGCCGCATTTCAACGAGTCGCCCGACAAGTACCGGGGTCACGAGCAACACCTGGTATTCCCCAACTGCGAGCCGGCGACCTTCGTGCGCCGGCTGCTGGCGGCCGACAGGGTGGTGTCCAGCTCGCTGCACGGCCTGATCCTGGCCGAGGCCTACGGCATTCCGGCGGTCTACCTGGACTGGGACAACGGCGAGGACCGCTTCAAGTACGACGATTACTACCACGGCACGGGACGCCTGCAGTGGCAGGCCGGCAGTACCGTCGAGGAATGCCTGCGGATCGGCGGCAACGCGGCCTTCGACCTGGAGCGGCTGCAGCAGGGCCTGCTGGAATCCTTTCCGTACGAACTGTGGTGAGGGGCGGGCGATGAACACGACAGGCGCGCCGGCGCCGGAGATCATGCACCTGGGGGGCTACGCGGTGATCTCGGCGACCAGGCAGGCATTCATGGACGAACTGTTCGCGGCGCTGGAAGGCGGGCAGCCGCGGCGGGTGTTCTTCGCCAACACCAATTTCGTCGTGCAGTGCCGGGCGCTGCGCGACGATCTGCGCGATCCGGCGGTGCGCATCGTCAACGACGGCATCGGCATGGACCTGGCCGCGCGGCTGGTGCATGGCCGCCGGTTCGCCGACAACCTCAACGGCACCGACCTGATCCCGGAGATGTGCCGCCAGAGCCGGCGCCCGCTGCGGTTCTTCCTGCTCGGCGGCCGCCCCGGCGTGGCCGCGCGGGCGGCGAAGGTGCTGCAGGACACATGGGGCCAGCAGGTCGTCGGCACCTGCGACGGCTACGATGAATTCGCGGCGGCCGGGCAGTCGCTGCTGCAGCGGATCAACGACTCCGGCGCGGATGCGCTGCTGGTGGCGTTCGGCAATCCGCTGCAGGAGCGGTGGATCCTGGACAACAGCCGCGCGCTGCAGGTGCCGTGGGTGTTCGGTGTCGGCGCGCTGCTGGATTTCCTGTCGGGCAACGCGCGACGCGCGCCGGGCTGGATGCAGCGCCTGCACATGGAGTGGCTGTACCGGCTGCTCAACGAGCCCCGGCGCCTGTTGAAACGCTATTCGGTGGACCTGTTGACGTTTTTCGCCATCTGCCTGCGTGCCGGTCGCAAACCCGGGTAGCGCATGGCTTAGCATCAGCGCATGTGCAGCGAATCCACCGACATCATCGACCGGCTGCAGTTGCAGCCCCATCCCGAGGGCGGCCACTTCCGCCGCGTCTACGCCTCCGCCGCGCAGGTCCAGGTGGGCGGGCGGGCGCGGCCGGCCTTGACCGCGATCGAGTACCTGCTCGAATCCGGGCAGGTCAGCCAGTGGCATCGCATCGATGCCGAGGAATGCTGGCACTGGCAAGGTGGCGGCGCGCTCGAGCTGCGCACCTACGATCCGGCGATCGCGCGCTCGCTGACGACGGTGCTGGGGAGCGGCGACCAGGCGATGCACGTGGTGCCGACCGGCGTGTGGCAGTCGGCGCGGCCACTGGACGGATGGTGCCTGGTGGCCTGCACGGTCTCGCCCGGCTTCGAATGGGAAGGCTTCGAGCTGCTGCAGCCCGGCAGCGAATGGGCCGGGATACTGACCGCGGTTCCTGCTGCGCAGGGGTAACGAAACTCTAGCGCTTGCCGCGCCCAGGCCGGCTACGCTTGGGCTTCCGTGGAAGGGGCAAAGGATATGCGGCAGGCATCGGTTGGAAGGGGATGGATCGTTCTCCTGGCGTTGGCATGCCTGCCGGCATCGGGCAGCGCCGGGGCACGGCAGGATACGGCCGTGGTGGACATGGCCCCTGTCGTGGTCAGCGGCGCGCAGCCCGGGCCCGGCCTGTGGAAGGTGAGCCGCGACGGCCACGAGCTGTGGATCCTGGCCACCGTGTCGCCGCTGCCGGCGAAGATGCGCTGGCGCGCCGACGAGGTCGAGTCGGTGATCGCGCGTGCGCAGCAGGTCCTCGATCCTCCCGGCTGGAGCGTGGGTGCCGACGTCGGCCTGTTCAAGGGATTGACCTTGCTGCCGGCGGCCATGAAGGCGGCACGCAATCCCGACGGGCGCAGGTTGCAGGACGTGCTGCCCGCCGATCTCTACGCACGCTGGTCGGCACTCAAGCAGCGCTACATCGGTCGCGACGGCGGCATCGAGAAGGATCGCCCGATGGTGGCGGCCAACGAGCTCTATCGCAAGGCGCTGGCCGGCAATGGCCTGGGCCGTGGTCCGGTGGTGTCCTCGGTGGTCGCCAAGGCCGCCAAGGCGCATGGGATCAAGCCCGTCTCCACCGTGGTCAAGGTGCAGATCGCCGATCCACGGCAGGCGCTGAAGGACATCCGCGGCGCGGAGGTGGACGACGTGGAATGCTTCCGACGCACGCTCGATGCGGTCGAGCACGACCTGCCGACGATGGTGGAACGCGCCAACGCCTGGGCGGTCGGCGACATCGAGGCATTGCGGTCGCTGCCGATGCAGGGCGGCCGGTCCAGTTGCGTGGATGCGGTGGAACGGACCGACTTCGCCCGCAAGTACGGCATGACCGACATGGACAGCCGGGTGACCGAGGCGTGGCTGGCCGCGGCACGGCAGGCGCTGCAGCACAACGAGGTGACGTTCGCCCGCCTGCCGTTGCACCTGGTGCTGGCGCCGGATGGCTATCTGTCTCGTTTGCAGGCGCTGGGATACACGGTCGAGGCGCCCGAGGGCTAGGGATTGCATCCCCGTGGCTCCGGGCTTCGAGGCGATGCAGCTGCCGCTGCGGCGGCATGGACCGGCCACGGTCGTCCAGCCGAGACCGACCGTCGCCGCACGGCAACGGGGATCAGCTCGCCGCGGCGACCACCGGTTCGCTGGACGGACGCGGCCACCGAGCCAGGATCGCGGCGCGGATGCCGGCCGCATCCAGGCCGGCCTCGGCCAGCAGGTCCTCGCGGCTGGCGTGGTGCTGATAGGCGTCGGGCAGGCCAAGATGCAGCACCGGCAGCATCACGCCCTCGGCCGCGAGCAGTTCCGACACGCCCGAGCCGGCACCGCCGGCCACCACGTTGTCCTCAAGGGTGACGAAGCCTTCATGGCCCTGTGCCAGGGCCAGGATCATGTCGCGGTCCAGCGGCTTGACGTAGCGCATGTTGACCACGGTCAGGCCCAGCTCGCGGCCGACCTGCTCGGCCGGGCCGACCATGGCGCCGAAGGCGAGCAGGGCCAGGCGGGAGCCTCGCTGGCGCAGCTGCGCCTTGCCGATCGGCAATACCTCCAGCGAATCGCCGGCGGCAATCCCCGGCCCGGTACCGCGCGGGTAGCGCACCGCGGCCGGGCCGCGGTACTCCAGCCCGGTGCTGAGCATCTGCCGGCATTCGGCCTCGTCGGCCGGTGCCATCACCACCATGTTCGGTACGCAGCGCAGGAAGCTCAGGTCCAGGTTGCCGGCATGGGTGGCGCCGTCCGGGCCGACCACGCCGCCGCGGTCGATGGCGAACAGCACGTCCAGGCCCTGCAACGCCACATCGTGCACCAGCTGGTCGTAGCCGCGCTGCAGGAAGGTGGAGTAGATCGCCACCACCGGCTTGGCGCCCTGCGTGGCCATGCCGGCGGCCAGCGTCACCGCGTGCTGTTCGGCGATGGCAACGTCGAAGTAGCGCTGCGGGTATTCCTTGGAGAAGCGCACCAGCCCGGAACCTTCGCGCATGGCCGGGGTGATGGCCATCAGCCGCGGTTCGGCGGCCGCCATGTCGCACAGCCAGTCGCTGAACACGTCGGTATAGGTCGGCTTCTTCGCCCCGGCCTTGGCCACCAGGCCCTTCTCCGGGTCGAACGGACCGACGGCGTGGTAGCCGATCTGGTCGCCCTCGGCCAGCTCGTAGCCCTTGCCCTTGGTGGTGATCACGTGCAGCAGCTGCGGCCCCTTCAGGCCCTTGAGCGTCTTCAGCGCCCCCAGCAGCGCGGGCAGGTCGTGGCCGTCGATCGGGCCGGTGTAGTGGAAGCCCATCTGCTCGAACAGCGTGGACGGCACGAACATGCCCTTCCAGTGCTCCTCCCAGCGGCTGACGAAGCGGGCGGTGGGATTGTTCTTCTTGTCACCGAGGATCTTCTTGCCGCCCTCGCGGATGGCGTTGAGGGTGCGGCTGCCGGACATGCGCCCGAGCATCTTGGTCACCCCGCCGACCGCCTCGGAGATCGACATGCGGTTGTCGTTGAGGATCACCAGCAGGTTCGGCTGCGGGTCCATGCCGCCGGCGTGGTTGAGCGCCTCGTAGGCCATGCCCGCGGTCATCGCGCCATCGCCGATCACCGCGACCACCTTGCGCTCGTCGCCGACGCGCTGCAGCGCGATCGCCATGCCCAGTGCGGCCGAGATCGAGGTGGAGGAATGGCCGACGCCGAAGGTGTCGTACTCGCTCTCCTCGCGCTTGGGGAACGGCGCCACGCCGTCCTTCTGCTTGACCGTGTGGATCTCGTCGCGGCGGCCGGTGAGGATCTTGTGCGGATAGGTCTGGTGGCCGACGTCCCACACCAGCTGATCGCGCGGGGTCTGGAACAGGTAGTGCAGGGCGACCGTCAGCTCGATCACGCCCAGCCCGGCAGCGAAATGCCCGCCGCTCTTGCCGACCGACTCGATCAGGTAGGCACGCAGTTCCGCGGCAATGGCCTCCAGTTCGCCCTCGTCGAACTTGCGCAGGTCGTCCGGGGTCTGGATGTGCGCAAGGCGCGGATAGCGGGCGGAGTCGATCATGGGCATGCCGTGTTAGCTGAGACGGCATTTTCCCCTCCGCGGAGGAAGCGGGCAAGCAAGCCGGTTCAGGTATCGGTGCGGCGCGGATCCAGCGTTCCGCCGGCGGCGAACGCCAGTTTGGAGCGCTTGGGCAACTGCGCCTTCAGGAAAGCCATCTGGTCGGCGAGGATGTTGCGGTTGGACAGGATCAGGTGCTCGACCCAGCTGGGCCGGTAAGGCACCGCCAGCAGCGGCATGTTGGCCTGCTGCGGCGTGCGGTTGGCCTTGCGCGAGTTGCAGTGGAAGCAGGCGGTGACCACGTTTTCCCACACGTCGCGGCCGCCCTTGGAGATCGGCATCACGTGGTCGCGGGTGAGGTGCGGGCGGCTGAACTGTTGCCCGCAGTACAGGCACAGCTGCATGTCGCGGGCGAACAGGGCGGTGTTGTTGAGGGTTGGCGTCGGATCGAGCGCGCGCGAGCGTGCGTGGCCGCGCGCGGCGATGATCGGGTGCAGTTCCAGCGTGCTGCGGTGGCCGGTTAGCCGCGAAAGGCCACCGTGCACCTGCAGGCAGGGATCGCCCAGGGTCCAGGCCACCGCGTCGCGGGCATAGAGGCAGGCCGCGTCCTGCCAGTTGATCCAGTCCAGCACGCGGCCATGCGCATCCAGCGACAGCAGCCGCACCGGGCTGGTCGAAGGCGAGAGCAGGGGAGACACGGAGGAGAACGGGGGCGACGCGGCACCCGTATCGATCAGACCAAGCGGTGTTGTGTCTGTCTCCATCGGGAAAACAGCTTATACCCGAAAGGTGACGTTTTGGGTACCGTCCGACCGCGACCGCGTCCGGCCCGAACCGGCCGGGGGCGCATGTCGGGATCGGCCGCCGTTTCCTTCCCCGGAGACCGGGGGCGTTGCCCCAGGCCTGGCCTGGCCTCAGGCGCCGAAGTGCGGGTCGGCCATCGCCATCAGCGGGGCGGCGCCGCTGTCGATGCTGGCGGCATGGGCGAGCGTGCGCGGCAGGATGCGGGCGAAGTAGAAGCGTGCCGTCTCGCGCTTGGCCTGCCTGAACGCTTCCGGATGGGCGGAGGCATCGGCCGCGGCCACGCTGCGCGCCCACCAGTAGGCCAGCACCACGTAGCCCGAATAGAACAGGTAGTCGTAGCTGGCCGCGCCGATCTCCTCCGGATCCTGCGCCGCGCGCTGCAGGATGCGCTGGGTCAATTGCGCCCATTGGCCGGCCTTCTCGCGCAGCGGGCCGATGAACTCGGCCAGCGACGCATCGTCTTCGTGTGCCTTGGCGAAGTCCTCGATCTGCGCCAGGAACAGCTTCAGCCCGGCGCCGTGGCTGGCCGCGGTCTTGCGCCCGATCAGGTCCAGCGCCTGGATGCCGGTAGTGCCCTCGTAGAGGGTGGTGATGCGCGCATCGCGCGCCAGCTGCTCCATGCCGTGCTCGTGGATGTAGCCGTGGCCGCCGAAGCACTGCAGCGCGTTGTAGGTGTTCTCGATGCTCCACTCGGTCTGGCAGGCCTTGGAGATCGGGGTGAGGAAGCTGACCAGCGTGTCGGCCTGCTCGTGTTCGGCCGGATCGGACGAATGGTGGGCGATGTCGATCAGGGTGGCGGCATGCAGGGCCAGCAGGCGGCTGCCTTCGACCAGCGACTTGATCGTCAGCAGCATGCGGCGCACGTCCGGCTGCACGATGATCGGGTCGGCCGGCTTGTCCGGGTACTTCGCTCCCGACAGCGAGCGCGACTGCAGGCGTTCGCGCGAATACCGCAGCGCGTTCTGGTAGGCGCGCTCGGACAGGCCGATGCCCTGCAGGCCGACGCCGAGGCGGGCGGTATTCATCATCGTGAACATCGCCTGCAGGCCCTTGTGCGGCTTGCCCACCAGGTAGCCTTGGGCACCGTCGAAGTTCATCACGCAGGTGACCGAGCCCTTGATGCCCATCTTGTGCTCGATCGAGCCGCAGCGCACCGCGTTGCGCTCGCCGACGCTGCCGTCGCGCGCCACCTTGTACTTGGGCACGACGAACAGCGAGATGCCCTTGGCGCCGGCCGGCGCGTCCGGCAGCTTGGCCAGCACCAGGTGGACGATGTTGTCGGTGAGGTCGTGCTCGCCGGCGGTGATGAAGATCTTGGTGCCGGTGATCGCGTAGGTGTCGTCCGCGCCCGGCTCGGCACGGGTCTTGAGCAGGCCCAGGTCGGTGCCGCAATGCGGCTCGGTCAGGCACATGGTGCCGGTCCAGCGACCTTCGACCAGCGGCTTGAGGAACACCTCCTGCTGCCACGGCTCGCCGTGCTGCTTGAGCGCTTCGACCGCGCCGTGCGAGAGCAGCGGGAAGTTGCCCCAGGCCAGGTTGGCGGCGTTGATCATCTCGTTCAGCGGTACGCCCAGCGTATGCGGCAGGCCTTGGCCGCCGAACTCGGCCGCGCTGGTCAGCCCGGTCCAGCCGCCTTCGACGAACTGCTCGAAGGCCTGCCTGAAGCCCGGCGGCGTGGCCACATCGCCGGTGGCGGCATCGAAGCTGCAGCCGATCTCGTCGCCGACGGCGTTGAGCGGCGCCAGCACGGTGCCGGTGAAACGGGCGGCCTCGTCCAGCACCGCGTCGATCACGTCGGCGCTGGCATCGGCCAGGCCGAGGCGGGCGAACAGCGGCTCCACGTCGAGCACGTCGTACAGGGCGAAGCGGATGTCGGCAATCGGGGCGGTATAGCTGCTGCTCACGGGAACGCTCTCGGTCGCGGCGACGCCGCGGATGGGAATGGAGGAAAGGACTGCAGGGTCAGCGCAGCACGCCGTCGAGCCCCGGGGCCGGGGTCAGCGTGTTGCGGGAATCGATCTCGAACGTGCGCTGCTTCTTGTCCTGCGGCAGCGCGGCGATCGTGCCTTCGAGCCGATAGCCGATCGAGCGGCGGCCTGCCAGCGCATCGGCCAGCACGATGCGTGCGGCCGACGAGGGCTGCACGGCCAGCGCGACCACGTCCGCCGACTCCGGGCCGATGGTCAGCACCGGCGCCAGCTTCAGCGTGCCGGCCTCCTGGTCGGCCAGCGTGGCCTTGAGGTCGATGCTGTCGAAGCGCATCGGGATGCTGCTGTAGTTCTGCAGGCGCAATTCGAGCTGCCAGGTGCCATCCGGCTTGACGGTGAGCTGCTGGATGCTGGCGGCAGGTTCGGAAACGCGCTTGACCACGCCATGGCTGCAGGCACCCAGCAGCACGGCGACGAGCAGGAGCAGCAGGCGGAAGGAGATGATGGTCTGGCGGCGCATGGCACGTTTTCTCTGGAACCGGGTCGCGGCGAAGGATACTACGGCGTATGGCCGGCTGGCCGGCCGGGGTGCGGCGGGTTCGTCGCGCCGGGCGATCAGCATGCGGACGTGCAGGCAATCGGGAGCAGCAATGGAATCGATGTATCTGGTGGTGGTGCTGGGCGCGGTGGTGGCGGGTTTCGTGCAGGGCCTGTCGGGCTTCGCCTTCGGATTGGTGGCGATGTCGTTCTGGGCCTGGGCGCTGGAGCCGAGGCTGGCGGCGACGCTGTCGGTATTCGGCGCGCTGCTGGGACAGATCGTGGCGGTGACCACGGTGCGGCGCGGCTTAGACCTGCGGTTGCTGCTGCCGTTCGTGCTGGGCGGCCTGGCGGGGATTCCGCTCGGCGTGGCGCTGCTTCCCCACCTGGACATGGACCGGTTCAAGGCCACGCTCGGCGCGCTACTGGTCCTGTGGTGCCCGGCGATGCTGCTGGCCCGGCGGCTGCCGAGGATCACCGCCGGCGGCCGCATCGCCGACGGGGCAGCAGGCCTGGCCGGAGGCGTGCTGGGCGGCATCGGCGGCTTCACCGGTACGTTGCCCACGTTGTGGTGCACGCTGCGCGGCTACGGCAAGGACACCCAGCGGGCGGTGATCCAGAACTTCAACCTGTCCATGTTGCTGGTGACGATGGGCATCTACTTAGCCACCGGCATCGTCACGCGCGAGATGCTGCCGCTGTTCGCCGTGGTGGCGCCGGCCATGCTGGTACCTACGCTGCTCGGCGCCAGGCTCTACGTCGGCATCAGCGAGGCGCGCTTCCGGCAGGTCGTGCTGGGCCTGCTCACCGCCTCCGGTGTCGGCCTGCTGGCCTCGTCGGTTCCGCGATTGCTGGAGCGGGTGGCCTGAACATCGGGGCAGGGGGGGCGGACTCGCGCCTGCCGGCACTGCCATGCCATCGCGCGAAAGAGGCGAGGGGAGCGCCTTTCACACCTGCCCAACCCTGCTGCACCGAGCATTGGACCCATCCGAAAGGCAAGCAGGAGCACGAAATGGCCGAAACCCCGCAGCAACGACGTCCCGCCAATCCGGACAAGATCTCCCTGACCGAGGAGTGGGAGCTGAAGTGGTGGGCGAAGGAACTGGGAACCTCTCCCGAAGATCTCAAGGCCGCAGTCAAGGCGGTCGGCGATGCCACCACCAAGGTGCGTCAGCACCTCAATCCGAATCCCTAGGAAGAACGGCGTAGCCTGTCTTGTCCTGGGCGGGCTCATGCCTGCGAGCGACGCGCGGAGCACCCGGCGGCAACCACGTAGGCCAAGGCCGGAAACGAAAAGGGCCTGCATCGCTGCAAGCCCTTTGAAAGATATGGTGGCCGGGGACGGAATCGAACCGCCGACACGGGGATTTTCAATCCCCTGCTCTACCAACTGAGCTACCCGGCCACTGCGCAACTCGGTGTGACCGGTGCGAGGACGCGCATGATAACGATGCCTCCGGATTTGGGCAATAGCAGGCCCTAGGAAATTTCCTACACGGATGTCCTTGCTAGGCCGACTGCGCCAGGTGCGGTTGCGGAGCATCCTGCCGGCTCATGCAACAGCGGCCTGCCTTGCCGCCCGAGGGCCGGGTGGCGGGTGCGTCGAGCGAGAACCCACCATGGAACGGCTGCTCATCCATATCGAACGCACCGTCAGCGGTTGGCAGGTGAACGAATCCGGCCGCACGAAGTATTCCTCGTACGTGCGCGAGCAGGCGTTCGAGGCCGCCGACAGCATTGCCCTCGGGCGCCATTTCAGTACCGGTACGCCGGTGGCCGTCGTGGTGGACGTGGGGCCGCGCGACTCCGTCCTGTTGTATCAGCACGGCTGATTGCCGGCGCCCCGGCCGCCGCCGCGGGTTCACACATAGACACGCCGTCTCTGCGTAGGCTGGGAGCCGTCTTCCAGCGGAGCAGACGATGCGTTTCCCTTCACGTATCTGCATGTGCCTGTTGCTTGCGCTTGCCGGCACGGCGCATGCGCGCGGGCAGGTCGTTTCCGTACCCGCGCTGGACATCGGGCGCTATGCCGGACAGTGGCACGAGATCGCGCGCCTGCCGGTGTCGTTCCAGAAGAAGTGCGTCGGCGAGGTCACGGCCGCCTATACGTTGCGAAGCGATGGTCTGGTGGGCGTACGCAATGCATGCCGCGTTGCCGGCGGGGGCATGGAAGCGGCCGAAGGCCGGGCGCGGCGCGTTCCCGGCGAACCCGGCCGGCTGGAAGTGAGTTTCGTGCCTTCCTGGCTGTCGTGGCTGCCGCTGGTCTGGGCCGACTACTGGGTCATTGCGCTCGATCCGGACTACCAGTGGGCGGTCGTGGGCGATCCCAAGCGCAAGTACCTGTGGATCCTTTCCCGTTCGCCTTCCATGGACGGTGCCTTGTTCGAGCAGCTCAAGCGGCGGGCCGAGGCAATGGGCTACGACCTCGGGCCGCTGATCGTGTCCGCGCCGCGGGGATGACCAGGCCGTAACGATCTGTCAGCAACGGTCTGTCAGCGGGATTTCGCGGCGATTTCACCGGCCGGTCGCATCATGCCGACGGGACAATCATCTGGAGGCACCATGAAGACCTGTTTGATGGCAATCGCAATGGCGGCGGCGCTGGGCGCATGCGCCACCGGTACCGGGCTGTCGGACGCGGACCGCTTGCAGCTGTACCGCGCGCATGCCGGCGAGCCGGTCAAGGATTTCCAGTATTTCAACAGCCTCAACGGCTGGACCGAACTCGGCGACAGCGCGCTGGCGGTGTGGACGCGGCCGTCGGAAGCCTATCTGCTCGAACTGTCCGGTCCCTGCCTGGACCTGAGCTATTCCCCGGCCATCTCCATCAGCAACCAGTTCGGCCGGGTATCGGCACGATTCGACAGCGTGCGGGTGATCGGGGCGGGGCCCGGGCCAAATATTCCCTGCCGCATCCAGACCATCCGTCCGCTGGACGTGAAGGCCATCAGGACCTCGGAGAAGGAGCTGCGCGAGGCGCGCGTGCAGGAGCGCGAGGCTGGCGATACGCAGTGAGAGGCATCGCTCCGGCAGTTGCACCGCGGCTTCCGGAATGCGGGCTGGCTTCCAGCGAATAACTGGATATCGTCGCGCGGGCGGGAGCCTAGGGATGTTGTCTTGATCTGTCCGAATGTCCGAAAGTCCATGGATGGATCGGCCATGACCCGCCATTCGACTGTGATGGAGCGCTTCGGCTGCTAGAAGCGCCTCCCGCGTTCGCTCGCTACTGCCCGGGGAAGTTTTCCCGCCTGGCCGGCAGGGGCTTGCGGCAGAGGCTTTACGGCCCCGCTGGCAACAGCGGGACTCGGAGCGTGGGTCGCCATCCGTGTGCTCGTCGTCCCCGCGTAGGCGGGGACCCAGCGACTTGCGCGGTGAGCAGCCCGCTACGCAATCTCCCCATAGCTGCACCTTTCAAGGCACAGTCACCGGATCCCCGCCTGCGCGGGGACGACGGGTTCACTATTGCGAATGTGAGCCACGCCCCTTCAGCTGACAATTGTCCGATCCTGGGTTTCTCCGGACAGTCGTGCGCCTGCGCGGGGACGACGCGTTCAGGCGTCCGGGGCGACGTAGCCGGCGGGTTTCTCGGCATCGCCGGCGAACAGGAACTTCTCCAGCTCCGCTTCGAGGAAGGCGCGGTGCTTGGGATCGCGCGGCGACAGCCGGTTCTCGTTGATCAGCATGGTCTGGTGGGCCAGCCATGCCGCCCAGCCGGCCTTGCCGATGTGGGCGAACACGCGCTTGCCCAGTTCGCCAGGGTAGGGCACGAAGTCCAGGCCTTCGGTTTCGCGGTGCTGGTACTGGCAGAAGACGGTGCGGGACATGGCGGTTCCTGTGCGGTGCGCGGTCAGAGGGTGTCGAGCAGCTTGCGGATCGGCGCCGGCAGGCCGAACCCGGAGAGTTCGGCGCGGGCGACCCAGCGCAATGCGTCATTGTCGCGTACCGTCCCGCGCAGGGCGACCTTGCGCAGCCGCATCGGCTGCAGGTGCAGGCGGTAGTGGCTGAAGGTGTGGACGATGAGCGGCATCGCCTCGGCGTCGTCGAAGTCGCGGCCCTCGGTCTCGCGCGCCAGCCAGTCGCGCAGTTCGGTCTGGGTGTCGGCCTGCGGCAACGTCCACAGCGAGGCCCAGATGCCGGTCGGCGGCCGCCGCTGCAGCAGGATCTCGCCGGCGGCATTCTCCAGCAGCAGGGCGATGGCCTCGCGCTCGGGCAGGACCTTGCCCGGCCTGGGCGTGGGCAGGACGTCGGTGAGGCCCTCGCGTCGCGCCACGCAGGCGTCCTGCAGCGGGCACAGCACGCAGGCCGGATTGGCGCGGGTGCACAGGGTGGCGCCGAAGTCCATCTGAGCCTGGGTGTAGTCGGCCAGGCGCCCGGCAGGCGGTTCCTGCACGTGGGCCTCGGCCAGCGCCCACAACTGCTTCTCGATCGTCGGCAGGCCGGGGTAGCCGGCGATGCCGTGGTAGCGCGTCAGTACGCGCTTGACGTTGCCGTCGAGGATGGGCGCGCGGTCGTTCCAGGCCTGGCTGAGGATGGCGCCGGCGGTGCTGCGGCCGATGCCGGGCAGCGCGTGCAGGGCGTCGAAGTCGTGCGGCAGGTCGCCGCCGTGCCGCTCCACGCACAGCCGCGCCGCCGCATGCAGGTTGCGGGCGCGGGCGTAGTAGCCCAGCCCGGCCCAGTGCGCCATCACCACGTCGGTGGAGGCGGCGGCGAGGTCGGGCAGGGTGGGGAACGCCGCGACGAAGCGCTGGAAGTACGGGATGACCGTCGCCACCTGGGTCTGCTGCAGCATGATCTCCGACAGCCATACCCGGTACGGCGTGCGCGGATGCTGCCAGGGCAGGTCGTGGCGGCCGTGGCGGTCGAACCAGGCCAGCAGGCGG
>JAFADB010000017.1 GCA_023425225.1 Pseudomonadota bacterium | reverse complement strand
TCCGGCTTCCATGCGCTGATCTCCTCGGGCACGACCCCCAAGCTGCTGGCCAACGAGGGCCACATGCGCTACATCGGCTACGGCGGCATGCTGATGGAGTCGTTCGTGGCGGTCATGGCGCTGGTGGCGGCCTCGATCATCGAGCCGGGCGTGTACTTCGCCATGAACAGCCCCGCCGCGGTGATCGGCGCCGACACCGTGTCGGCGGCGCACTACATCACCAACACCTGGGGCTTCACGATCTCGCCCGAACAGCTGGATGCCACCGCGGCGGCGATCGGCGAGCCCACCATCCTGCACCGCGCCGGCGGCGCGCCGACGCTGGCGGTGGGCATCGCGCAGATCCTGCACGAGGCCATCCCCAGCGGCAGCGACGCGATGATGGCGTTCTGGTACCACTTCGCCATCCTGTTCGAGGCGCTGTTCATCCTCACCGCGGTGGACGCCGGTACCCGTGCCGGCCGCTTCATGCTGCAGGACCTGCTGGGCAACTTCGTGCCGGCGCTGCGCCGCACCGAGTCGTGGACCGCCAACATCATCGGCACCGCCGGCTGCGTGGCGCTGTGGGGCTACCTGCTGTACACCGGCGTGGTCGATCCGTTCGGCGGCATCCAGACGCTGTGGCCGCTGTTCGGCATCTCCAATCAGATGCTCGCGGGCATCGCGCTGATGCTCGGCACCGTGGTGCTGTTCAAGATGAAGCGCGACCGCTACGCCTGGGTGACCGCGGTGCCGGCGGTGTTCCTGCTGATCTGCACCAGCTACGCCGGCCTGATCAAGATCTTCGACTCCAACCCGGCGCAGGGCTTCCTGGCACAGGCGCACAAGTTCCAGGCCGCCATCGCCAGCGACACCATCACCGCGCCGGCCAAGTCGGTGGCGCAGATGCAGCAGATCGTCACCAACGCCTACGTCAACACCGGGCTGACGGTGCTGTTCCTGCTGGTGGTGCTGTCGATCCTGGTGTTCTCGATCCGCACCATCGTGATCGCCCGTCGCAATCCGCAGCGCACCGACAAGGAAACGCCATACGTGGCGCTGACCCCGGCGCAGATGGCGGACCTGTGATGAGCGGCGCACTCGTCCCGGCCGGCCAGTACCAGGCGCACCGCCGCATCTGGCGGCGCCTGGTGCAGACCGCGCGCCTGTGCTGCGGCATTCCCGACTACGACAACTACGTGCGGCACGTGCTGGAGAAGCATCCGGACCGCACGCCGATGGACTACAAGACCTTCTTCCGCGAGCGCCAGGAAGCGCGCTACGGCGGCAAGAGCGGGTTCCGCTGCTGCTGAGCGGCGGAGATGGTCGATGCGACATGTGCAGGGCGGCCCAAGGGTCGCCCTGCACTTTTCCGGCCGGCTGCGCCGCGGTGCGAAAAGCCATTGGTGGCGATGCCGGGCATCATCCGCGATCGAGGTCGACCCATCGCGCGGCCGAGGAGCGGACATGTCGCAGGCAGGTATCGGATTCTTCGTGAAACTGCGGGTCAGGCCCGAGTGCGTGGACGAATGGCTCGCCGCGCTGGATGAACTGTTGCGGCAGATGTCGAAAGAGCCGAGCTTCGTTTCCTGCCACCTCGACCGCGATGCGGCCGAGCCCTGCCTGTTCACGCTCTACGAGCGCTGGCGCGAGCCCTCGGTGGAGGCCTTCCTGGCCAACCAGTCCACGCCCTACCGGGCCCGCTACGACGCCCTGCTGCCGCGGCTGCTGCAAGGCCCGCGCGAAGCCCAGGTGCTGTTGCCCCTGCGTGTCTGGGCGCAGCCGGGGAACGCCACGGCGGCGTGAGCCCCTGGCCGGAGCGGCGAACGAACCGCCTGCGAGCGCCCGAGGGGCGGACAGGCAACGTCCCGCCACCGTCCGGCGGCTCCCGGCCGCCGGACCGCTACTGCCCGGCCATCAGCCGCAACACCTGCCCCACCCCGTAGGCGATCACCGTGCCGGAGGCGTAGCCGACCGTGCCCAGCAGCACGCCCACCGGCGCCAGGCTGGGATGGAAGGCCGCGGCGATGACCGGGGCCGACGCGGCCGCGCCGATGTTGCCCATCGAGCCGACGCCGAAATAGAACAGCGGCGCCCGCACCAGGCGCGCGGCGCCCCAGATCACCAGCACGTGCACCGCCATCCAGATCGCGCCGATGGCCAGCAGCTCGGGCCGGCTGGCCAGCTTCAGGAAGTCCATCTGCATGCCGATGCAGGCGATCAGGAAATACAGGAATACCGTGCCGACCCGGGAGGCCCCGGCGCTCTCCATCCGCCGCACCCGGGTGAAGCTCAGCCCCAGGCCGGCGGCGGTGGACAGCACCACCACCCAGACGAAGGCCGAGTCCAGGCTGAACTTCGCCGCCGAGGGCACGTGCGCGGCGAACCAGGCCGCCAGCGGGGTGGCGACGGCGTGCGCCAGCCCCACCGTACCGAACGCCAGGCCGACGATGATCATCAGGTCGGTCAGGTTCGGCATGCGCGCGTTGGCGGCCTCGTAGGCGGCGATGCGCGCCTTCATCTCGTCCAGCGCGCGGGTGTCGGCACCGCTGCGTGCATCGATCTGCGCGGCGCGGTTGGCCAGGAACAGCAGGGTCGCCATCCACAGGCTGGCGAAGGCCACGTCCACCACCGCGAACTGGCCGAACAGGGTGGCATCGACACCGTAGACCTCGCGGATGGCGACCATGTTGGCGCCGCCGCCGATCCAGCTGCCCGACAGCGCCGCCATGCCCTTCCAGGTGTCGCCGGCCACCGCCGGCGGATGCACCCATTCCATCACCTGGAACGAGACGATCGCGCCGAGCACGATGCCGACGGTGCCGGCGCAGAACACGAACAGCAGCCGCGGACCGAGCTTGAGGATGCCCTTCAGGTCCACCGACAGCGTCAGCAGCACCAGCGCCGCCGGCAGCAGCACGCGGCTGGCCACCGGGTTGTACAGGCTGTTGTTCTCGCCATCGATCAGGCCGACGGTGTTGTACAGCGCGGGCACGAAGTAGCACAGCAGCAGTGCCGGCACCCAGGCGAAGAACTTTCTCCAGAATGGGGTCGGCCCGCTGGCCAGCCAGAAGATCAGGCCGAGCGTGGCGGCGATCAGTCCGAACAGGACGATGTCGTTGCTGATGACCGCCGGTGCTGCCGGCAGGCCGGATTCGATCGCCATCGGCGATGGTTCTCCCCGTGGTGGAAGGATGGGTGGTGAAGCGATGCGGGCCACCGAGGGTGGCCCGCGTGGATCACTGGCCGATGTGCTGCTTGAGCCAGCCGTTGACGGTGTCGTGCCACAGGATGCTGTTCTGCGGCTTGAGCACCCAGTGGTTCTCGTCGGGGAAGTACAGGAACCTGGACTCGATGCCCTTGCGCTGCAGCGCGGTGAACGCGCCCAGCCCCTGTTCGACCGGGATGCGGAAGTCCTGCTGGCCGTGGATCACCAGCATCGGCACCTTCCAGTCCTTGACGTGGTTGACCGGGTTGAACTTCTCGTAGGCCTCGGGCTTGTCGTAGGCCGTGCCGCCCTGCTCCCACTCGGTGAACCACAGCTCCTCGGTGGCATAGCCCATCATGCGCTGGTCGAACACGCCGTCGTGGTTGACCAGGCACTTCCAGGGTTCGTTCCAGTTGCCGGCGATCCAGTTGACCATGAAGCCGCCGTAGCTGGCTCCCAGCGCACAGGCCTTGTCGCCATCGAGGAACGTGTACTGCTGCTGCGCCGCCGCCCAGCCCTTCTGCAGGTCCTCCAGCGGACGGTCGCCCCAGTGCTGGCTGATCGCATCGGTGAAGGCCTGGCCGTAGCCGGTGGAACCGTGGAAGTCGATCATCACCACCGCGTAGCCCTGGCCGGCGTAGGTCTGCGGGTTCCAGCGGTAGCTCCAGCCGTTGCCGAAGCTGCCCTGCGGGCCGCCGTGGATCAGGAACGCGACCGGATAGCTCTTGCCCTCCTGGTAGTTCCACGGCTTGACCACGTAGCCGTGCACGGTGTCGCCGTTCCAGCCCTTGAACTGGAACTGCTCGTAGTCGCCGAAGGCCACGTCCGGCAGCATCTCCCCGGCGCTGGGCGTGATCGCGCGCAGCGGCGCGCCGGCCTCGGCGTCGGTGACGAGGATCTGGTCGCCGCTGGTCAGCGAATTGCGGGTGAAGGCCAGCGTGGGCCCGGCCGCCACCGGCGAGCCCACGCTGCCCTCGCCCACCAGTTTCTCGACCTTGCCGCTGGCCACGTCCACCTTGAACAGCGGGTGTTCGCCCAGGTCGTCGGCGGTGGTGTAGATCGCCCTGCCGTCCCCGGAGAGCACGACGCCGCCGGCCGAGCGGTCCCAGTCCGGGGCGATCTCGCGGGCCTTGCCGCTGGCCAGGTCCAGCGCCATCAGGCCGAAGCGGTCGGCCTCGAAGCCGGGCCGCTTCATCGCGGTGTAGTACAGGGTCGCGCCGTCGGCACTGAACACCGGGGTGGCGTCCCAGGCCGGGTTGGCGGCGGTCAGGTTGACCGGTGCGCTGCGGCCGTCGGCATCGATGCGGTACAGGTCGAAGTTGGTCGACCACGGCTCCTCGTTGCCGGCGATGCGCACGCTGGCCACCAGCGACCGGCCGTCCGGCGCCCAGGTGTAGTCCTCGTTGCCGCCGAACGGCTTGGAGGGGATGTCGCCGGCCAGCGTGGCGCTGACCGCCGAGGCGCCATCGACCGGCTTGCCGCCGGCGGCCGGCAGCGGCGCGACGAACAGGGTGTTGCGGCGGCCGTCGTTCCAGGTATCCCAGTGGCGCACGAACAGCGAGTCGAACACCTTGCCCGAGGCCTTGGATGCCTCGGTCGCATCGAGCTTCTTCTTCGTGCAGGCCAGTTCCGAGCCGCAGTCCTGGAACACGGCGGCGCTGAAGGCGACGCGGTCGCCCTGCGGCGAAAGCCGGTAGCTGTCCACGTCCACCGCGAAATCGGTGAGCTGGCGCGGCTGGCCGCCGTCGAGCGGCATCGCGTACAGCTGCTGGCTGCCGTTCTTGGCGCTGAGGAAATACACCGTGCGGCCGTCGGGCGAGAGCTCGGGCGAATTGACGTTCCAGCCTTCCGGGGTGAGCCGCTGCGGCGGGCGGGCATCGCGCGTGAGCAGGTTGCGGACCCACAGTCCGGTGGTGGCCTTGGTCGCGGCCGCGTCCATCTCGCGCTTGGCGAACACCAGCGTGCCGCCGTCGGGGGTGAGCGTGGGTGCGGACACGCGGTCCAGCGCGACCATGTCGCGCACCTCGAAACCGCGGGTGGCGGCCGTGGCGGGCAACGCGGCCAGCAGGCACAGGGGCAACAGGGCGTAGCGAAGATTCATGCGGGCTTCCCGTCAGCGGCAAAACGTCGATGGTATGCGCTGGCTGGCGGCCGGCGCAAAGGCATGAAGTCATGCTGGAGGGCGGGCCCGCGGCGCGCGTTCGCGCTCGGGCCACGGAATGGGGGGCGCGATTGCGGCGGGACCAGCGCGTCCCCCGGCAGGCGTAGCCCGAGGGACGTGACCCGAGCCCACCAAAGGTCCAAAAGGAATGGCCGCCCTGCGGCGGCCTTTCAGGAGCGTACGGCGGTCAGGCCTTCTCGCCGCGCTTGCCGGTGCGGTAGAGCAGCCAGCCCACCAGCGCCAGCACCAGCAGGCCGATCCACTGGTTCAGGTGCAGCATCTCGGGCAGTGCCAGCACGTCGGCGCGGCCGGACAACACGATCGGGATGGCGATGGCGATGCCCATCAGCGCCTCGCCGGTGATCAGGCCGGCCGAGAACAGCACGCCGGGGCGATGCACGCGGTCGCGGCCGTCCTCGTCGTCGGCGCGGATCTTGTGGAAGCGCTCGACCAGGTGCGCCAGCAGGCCACCGAGGAAGATCGGCACCATCAGCTCCAGCGGCAGGTAGATGCCGATGGCCGCGGCCAGCACCGGCACGCGGAAGCGCGCGCCGTGCTTCTTGAGTTGCTCGTCGAGGGCGATGATGGCCGCGCCGATCACCGCGCCGATGGCGATCATCGTCCACGGCAGCTGGCCGCCGAACAGGCCGCGCGCGACCGAGGCCATCAGCGTGGCCTGCGGCGCGCCCAGCGACTGCGGGTGCTCCGGCGTGGCCGGGCCGATGCCGTAGGCGGTGGCCAGCAGGTTGAGCACCGGGGCCATGATCAGCGCGCAGGAGAACGCGCCGATGCCCAGCATCAGCTGCTGCTTCCACGGCGTGGCGCCGACCAGGTAGCCCGCCTTCAGATCCTGCAAGTTGTCGCCACCCACCGCGGCGGCACAGCACACCACCGCGCCGATCATGATCGCGGCCACCGCACCCAGCGGCGCGCCGCTGATGCCCACCGGCGCCAGGCCATCCTTGCCGAGCAGCATCAGCAGCACTACCGAGGCGAACAGGATGGTGGAGATGGTGATGCCCGAGACCGGGTTGTTGGACGAACCGATCAGGCCAGCCAGGTAGGCCGAGACCGAAACGAACAGGAAGCCGGCGACGATCATGATGAGGGTCATCGGGATCGACACGTGCCACTGGCCGACGATGGCCTGGTACAGGGCCAGCAGCGGCAGCACGAACGCCACCAGGGCAACCAGCATCCACTTCATCGGCAGATCGCGCTCGGTATGCGCCAGCACCGGGCCACCGCTCTTGCGGGCGGCGGCAAAGCCGCTGCGGATGCCGCCCAGCAACGACTTGCGCAGCGAGAACAGCGTCCACACGCCGCCCACCAGCATCGTGCCCACGCCCAGATAGCGGATCTTCGCGCCCCAGATGGCGAAGG
>JAFADB010000363.1 GCA_023425225.1 Pseudomonadota bacterium | reverse complement strand
TACCTGCAGAAGCAGGCGCTCAAGCAACTCCCCGCCGGCCAGCGGCTGGCCGTGACCATCACCGACATCAAGCGCGCCGGCGACTACGAGCCGTGGCACGGCCCGAACGCCAACGATGTGCGCATCATCCGCAACATCTACCCGCCGCGGATCACGCTGCAGTTCACCCTCACCGGCGCCGACGGGCAGGTGATCGACCAGGGTGAGCGCAGGCTCACCGACAGCGCCTTCATGTACAACAACGTCAGGCTCGGCAACGACCAGCTGCGCTACGAGAAGCAGCTGATCGACGATTGGCTGCGCAAGGAGTTCCGCCAGGATCGCGCTGCCGGCGCGGTACGCTGAACCGCGTGCCGCAGCGGCGTCAGCCGCCCACGTACGTCCGCGGCACCCGCTTCAGGCCGCACAGGATCCGGTAGGCGCTGCTGTGGCAGCGCGCGGCCAGCGTGGTCACGTGCGGCTGGTCGCCCCACAGCGTCACCGGGCTGCCGATGCCGGATTCGGGATGGTCGCTCAGGTCCACGGTCAGCATGTCCATCGACACGCGCCCGATCAGCCGCCCGGGCCGGCCGTCGATCCGCACCGGGGTGTCGTTGGGGGCGAACTGCGGGTAGCCGTCGGCGTAGCCCATCGCCACCACGCCGACGCGGGTCGGCCGCTCGGCGACGAAACGTGCGCCGTAGCCCAGCGGTTCGCCGGCGGCCAGTTCGCGCACGGCGAAGACCTTCGATTCCAGCGTCATCACCGGCTTGAGTTCGCCCGGCAGCGGCGTGCCATCGGGGAAGGGATTGGCGCCGTAGAGCATCAGCCCCGGCCGCACCCAGTCGCTGCGCACCTGCGGCCAGCCCAGCAGCGCCGGCGAGTTGCACAGGCTGGTCTGCCCGGCCAGCCCGGCGGTGGCCGCGGCGAACACCTGCGCCTGTTCGGCGGTACGCGTGCAGTCCAGCTCGTCGGCGCGCGCCAGGTGGCTCATCATCGTCAGCGGCGCCAGCTGCGGCAACGCCGACAGGCGCGCGTGCGCGGCGCGGAATTCGGCCGGCGACAGGCCCAGGCGGTGCATGCCGCTGTCGAGCTTGAGCCAGACGTGCAGCGGCGCGTCCGAGCTGGCGGCGAAGCGCTCCACCGCCTCCACCTGCCAGGGCGAACCCACCGCGGTCCACAACCCGTGCTCGGCGATCAGCGCCAGTTCGTCGGCCTCGAAGAAGCCTTCCAGCAGCAGGATCGGCGCACGGATGCCGGCCTGGCGCAGTTCCAGCGCCTCCTCGATGCAGGCCACGGCGAAGCCGTCGGCCTCGCCTTCCAGCGCCTGCGCGCAGCGCACCGCGCCGTGGCCGTAGGCATCGGCCTTGATCACCGCCAAGGCCTTGCCGCCGCCGAGCCGGCGGGCCAGGCGGTAGTTGTGACGCAGCGCGTCCAGATCGATCAGCGCGCGTGCGGGGCGCATGCCAAGGACTCCTGTGCGGCCGCGCCGCGGCGCGAGTAACGGGAAATATCCAGGCCCTCGCTGCTGATCTGCGGCGCGCGGCCGGCCATCAGGTCGGCCAGGTAGCGTGCCGAGCCGCAGGACATGGTCCAGCCGAGCGTGCCGTGGCCGGTGTTGGTGTACAGGTTGGGGAACGGGGTGGCGCCGACCACCGGGGTGCCGTCCGGCGTGGCCGGGCGCAGGCCGGTCCAGAACTCGGCGCGGGCCAGATCGCCGCCGCGCGGGTAGAGGTCGTTGACCACCCGGTCCAGGGTGGCGCGCCGGCGCGGCGACAGCGACAGGTCGAAGCCGGACACCTCGGCCATGCCGCCGACGCGGATGCGCCGGTCGAAGCGGGTGATGGCGACCTTGTAGCTCTCGTCGAGGATGGTGGACACCGGCGCCTGCGCCGCATCGACGATCGGGATGGTCAGCGAATAGCCCTTGAGCGGATACACCGGCAACCGCAGGCCGAGCGGGGCGACCATCTGCGGCGAATAGCTGCCCATCGCCAGCACGTAGCGGTCGGCGACCTCGGTGCGGCCGTCGATGCGCACGCCGCCGATGCGCTGGCCATCGAAGTCGAAGCGCTCAATCTGGCGACCGTAGCGAAATTCCACCCCGGCCTGCTCGGCCATCTCCGCCAGGCGCTGGGTGAACAGCCGGCAGTCGCCGGTCTGGTCCAGCGGGGTGCGCAATGCGCCGACCATCCGCACCGGCGCGTCGGCCAGCGCCGGCTCGTAACGGGCGATGCCGGCGCGGTCGAGCAACTCGTAGGGCACGCCGTACTGTTCCAGCACGGCGATATCCTGCGCGGCGGCATCGAGCTGGGCTTGGGTGCGGAACAGCTGCAGCGTGCCCAGTTGCAGGCCTTCGTACTGGATGCCGGTCTGCGCGCGCAGCTCGTCCAGGCTGTCGCGGCTGTACTCGGTCATGCGCACCATGCGCGCCTTGTTGACCGCGTAGTGCTCCGCCGTGCAGTTGCGCAGCATCTGCGCCAGCCACAGGTACTGCAGCGGGTCCAGGCCGGGCTTGATCGCCAGCGGCGCGTGGCGCTGGAACAGCCACTTGAACGCCTTCAGCGGCACGCCCGGGGCGGCCCACGGCGAGGTGTAGCCGAACGACAGCTGGCCGGCGTTGGCATAGCTGGTCTCCAGCGCCGGGGCCGGCTGGCGGTCGACCACGACCACCTCGAACCCGGCCTGGGCCAGGTACCAGGCGCTGGTCACGCCTATCACGCCGCTGCCCAATACCAGAACGCGCATCGATCTCTCCGGGAGGTTTCCCTGCACACCGAGCGCAGGCGAAACGAAACCATGGAGTATATTCACGCCAATCCCGGATTTTTCCCTTATTTTCCGCCACAATGAAGGGAAAACCACCAGCCAATCCACCCCAGGCATGCCGATGGCCACCCGAACCCGCGAACTGGACAAGATCGACCGCAGGATCCTGCGCGTGCTGCAGCAGGAAGGACGCATCTCCTTCACCGAACTGGGCGAGCGCGTGGGCCTGTCCACCACCCCGTGCACCGAGCGCGTGCGCCGGCTCGAACGCGAGGGCGTGATCACCGGCTACCACGCGCGCCTGGACCCGACCGCGCTCAAGGCCAGCCTGCTGGTGTTCGTGGAGATCAGCCTGGCCTACAAGTCCGGCGACATCTTCGAGGAATTCCGCCGCGCCGCGCTCAAGCTGCCCAACGTGCTCGAATGCCATCTGGTCTCGGGCGACTTCGACTACCTGCTCAAGGCGCGCATCAGCGAGATGGCCTCCTACCGCAAGCTGCTGGGCAGCACCCTGCTGACGCTGCCGCACGTACGCGAGTCCAAGAGCTACATCGTGATGGAGGAAGTGAAGGAGACGCTGAACCTGCCGGTGGGCGACTAGCGCATGCCCTGGCACATGTCGTGGCCGGCCGACCGCGGACGCGCCTGCAATCGCCACTTCCGCGCAGGCGTGGCATGACGACCCTTGCCATCGCGAGCAGTAACGTCATGGCGCGTGGAAGCAACGGCATCCATTGACGCCAAAGCATCCCGAACGCAGAAGGGCGGCCTGAGCCGCCCTTCCTCCCACCTCATTGCCCGCAGATCACTTCTGCTGCTTCTGTCCGGACTTCTGTCCGCTCTTGTTCTTCTCGTCCATCTGCTGCTGGCTGTGCTGGCGGCCCTGCTGGTCCTGCTCGTGGTGCCCGCCCTGCTGGCCCGGCTGCTTCTGGTTCGGCTGGTTCTGGTTGGCCATGACTGCCATTCTCGTGATGAAGGAACGCCGCCGGCGGCAACCGCATGCGCCGCCAGCGACGCGTGTAACGTGCGGCGCGCACGGTTAATCGCCGGCGAAAGGGCCGTGAGGCATGCATTGATGATGCTGACTGCGCAGCGCCTTTCCCAAACCGTTCATGTGCGCGACCACGGCAACGAACGGCACCGGCGCAGGCAAGGTGGCGCGGCTCAGGGGCGGATGCGCAGGCCGTCGCGACTGGGGACGGCGTCGTAGTAGCGCCCGGTGCGGGTATCGAGCACGCGCCCCGGACTGGTCTGCACCGCGCCCGGCACCAGGCGGCCGGTGCGGTCGTAGATAGGCACGTAAGGCGGCGCCTGCAGCGGCGCCGGTGCGGGCGGGTTGTCCACCGGCCTGGCCGGCACCGCAGGCGACACGGGGCGTTGCGAAAGCGTCGAGGGCACCGAGGTCTGCGGACGGCTCTGCACCGGCGACGGCGGTGCCGGGGCGATCACCGGCGGCGGCCGCGTCGTGGTGGGCGAGGTGGTGACCTGTGCCGTTGCCGCCAGCGGCGCTGCGCCGCCCAGCGCCAGCGCTAGTGCCCATGCAAGTACGGGATGCGTTGCCATCTCACTCTCCCATCGCGTCTGCTGCCACTATATCGACCAGGTGATGTGGCCCGGCTAAACGCCTGCCGCACCGTTCGACCCGCGACCGCCCCAGGAAACCGCCATGACCGGATTCAACCTCACTCCTCCCGATGCGCGGCAGCGCGCCGACCTGATCGCCGGCCTGAGCGCCGAGGAACAGCGCGTGCTGTTGCACCACGGCACCGAGGCGCCGTTCTGCGGCGTGTTCCTGGACAACAAGCGCGAGGGCGTCTACTGCTGCCGGCTGTGCGGGCTGCCGCTGTTCCGCTCCTCGGCCAAGTTCGATTCCGGCACCGGCTGGCCCAGCTTCTTCGCACCGGTGGACGAGGCCCACATCGGCCGCATCCGCGACATCAGCCACGGCATGATCCGCACCGAGATCGTCTGCGCGCGCTGCGGCAGCCACCTGGGTCATGTGTTCCCCGACGGTCCCCCGCCCACGCACGAGCGGCACTGCCTGAACTCGGTCTCGCTGGCGTTCGTCGGCCAGGGCGAGCCTTATCCGGACCCGCTGCACCGCGGCGGTGCCGAGGCCGGCCGCGCCTGACGCCGGGGCCGCGCACGGCGACCAGGGCGGCGGCGGCCCTTCAGTTTCGCCACGCGGCGCCGACAAATGGGGTATTCCCCTGCACCGCGCTCCCCCATGCTCATCCTTGCCGGCTTCCTGATCGTCATCCTCAGCGTGCTCGGCGGTTACGTCGGCGCGCACGGCAAGCTGGGGGCGCTGTGGCAACCCTACGAGCTGGTGATCATCGGCGGCGCGGCGCTGGGCGCGTTCCTGGTGGGCACGCCGCTGCGCACGGTGAAGGCGACGCTGGCGGCGATCCCGGCCGTGCTGAAGGGGCCGCACTACAAGAGCCAGGACTACCTGGACACGCTGAGCCTGATCTACGAGCTGCTCAACAAGGCGCGCCGGGAAGGCTTCATGGCGCTGGAGGAGCACGTCGAGCGACCCTACGACAGCCCCTTGTTCCAGAACTACCCGCGGGTGCTGGCCGACCACCACCTGGTCGACTTCATCACCGACTGCCTGCGCCTGATGATCGGCTCCAACATCGAGCCGCACGAACTCGAACCGCTGCTGGAACTGGAACTGGAGAAGCACCACGAGGAGGCCATGGCGCCCGCCCACGCGCTGGAGAAGGTGGCCGACGCGATGCCCGGCTTCGGCATCGTCGCCGCGGTGCTGGGCATCGTCACCACGATGGGCTCGATCGGCGGCGAGATCGCCGAGGTCGGCGCCCACGTGGCCGGCGCGCTGGTGGGCACCTTCCTCGGCATCCTGCTGGCCTACGGCTTCATCGGCCCTCTGGCCACGGCGGTGGAGATGCGCGCGGACAAGGACGCGCGCATCTTCGAGGCGGTCAAGACCGCGCTGCTGTCGTGCCTGCGCGGCTACAACCCGAAGATCGCGCTGGAATTCGCCCGCAAGACCCTGCCCACCGACGTGCGCCCCGGCTTCGCCGAGTTCGAGGCGCACCTGAAGACGGTCAAGTAGGAACCCGCGATGAGCGACAAGCCCGCCATCGTCATCCGCCGGGTCAAGAAGATCCAGCGCGGCGGCCACCACGGCGGCGCCTGGAAGGTGGCCTATGCCGACTTCGTCACCGCGATGATGGCCTTCTTCCTGGTCATGTGGCTGGTGGGCGCCACCACCACCAAGCAGCGCGCGGCCATCTCCGAGTACTTCCGCAACCCCAGCCCGCTCAAGGGCCAGAGCCCGGCGCCGGCGCCGGGCATGAACGGTCCCGGCGGCGCCAGCAACTCGATGATCAAGCTCGGCGGCAGCATGGAGATCCCGCGCGGCCAGAGCGACGACCCGTTCGCGCGCAAGGCCGACAGCGGCCAGGCCGACGACGGCCGCGCGGCGGAGAAGCGCCAGCTCGAGGCGCTGATGGAAGACCTCAAGGAGGCGATCTCGCGCAGCCAGGCGCTGGAGCCGTTCAAGGACCAGCTGCTGCTGGACATCACCCCCGAAGGCCTGCGCATCCAGATCGTGGACCAGCAGAACCGGCCGA
Source organism: Pseudomonadota bacterium (assembly GCA_023425225.1). Taxonomy (GTDB): domain Bacteria; phylum Pseudomonadota; class Gammaproteobacteria; order Xanthomonadales; family Xanthomonadaceae; genus MMGLT7. The sequence continues at coordinate 2,833 of JAFADB010000363.1, read as the reverse complement.
TGTTCGACATGGGCAGCACCGCGCTCAAGCCGTATACGCGCGACATCCTTCGCGAGCTCAGCGGCTTCATCAACCAGGTGCCCAACCACGTCAGCATCACCGGTCACACCGACACCACCGCCTATGCCCGCGCCGACGGCTACGGCAACTGGGAGCTGAGCAGCGAGCGCGCCAATGCCGCGCGCCGCGCGCTGGTGGCCGGCGGCATGGCCGAGGACAAGGTCAGTCGCGTGGTCGGGCTGGGCTCGTCGGTGCTGTTCGACAAGCAGGACCCACAGAACCCGATCAACCGCCGCATCAGCATCGTGGTGATGACCCGCGCCGCCGAGGATGCGGTGCTGGCGCGCGATGGCCACGACGTGGCGCTGGGCCAGCCGCTCGAGGATGCCGATACGCAGGTGCCGGAACAGGTCGCGGCCGCCGGCGGCGAACCGCACGGCGCCGCGCAATCGGCGATGGCGCTTCCCTCGGGTGCGGCGGCGCCGGCGCCCTAGTCGGCCGCGCAGCGGGCAGGCACTACAATGGCCGCCCGATTCCCGACGAGAATTCCCGTGTCCCGCAATTCCAAGGCCAAGCGCGACCAGCGCAGGAAGAAGCAGCCCAAGCGCGGATTCGCGCGCCTGAACCACGACCTGCCGGTGAGCAACCATGCCGTGCTGCAGGACGAGAGCGGCCACGTGGTGGCGGCCATCGGCCTGCAGGGCAGCGAATGGTTGTTGTCGATCGGCGGCCAGACCATGGGCAACGCCGACAACCCGGTGCCGATGCTGGCCATGCTCAAGCACCTGGCCAACGTGCAGGAGAAGGAAGGCAAGACCATCACCCTGGACTATTCCACCCAGCTGCAGCAGATGATCGACGACCTCGCCGCCGACGAGGGCAAGACCGCCGACGAGTACCTGGATGCGCTGGTGGCCGAGTTCGAGAGCGATGAAGACGGCGAAGACGGGACGGAGGCCGTCGCCGAGGGCGAAGCCGCCGCCTCCGACGACACCCAGGCCGCCCCGGCGCAGTCGCAGGACCCGCTGCCGCCGGCCCCGAAGCAGGACTGAGCCGGCCGCACGCCATGGCGGTCTATCTCGACGACACGGTCCACCCCTGGCGCGGCCAGCGCTGGGGGCACCTGCTCGCCGACACCCTGGACGAGCTGCATGCCATGGCCGCGCGCCTGGACATTCCCCGGCACGCGTTCCAGAACAAGCCCAGCGGCGCGCACTACGACGTGCCCGCCTCGCAGCGCGAGCGGGCCCTCGGATTGGGCGTGCGCCCGGTATCCCGGCATACCGACCGCGCCCTGCTCAAGGCCCTGATCGCCAACGCCCGCGCGCAGGCGCGCGGCGAGCACGCCTGAGCGGCGATACCGCAACAGCCGGGACGGCATCCGCGCACCATCGCTTGACGGTCCCTGCACCGGCGCAGCGTTAGGCTCCCACTCAGCTCGACGGCAGCGGCGCCCTACGCCCGGCCATGTTCCGCTGGATTCGCCCTTGCGGCGCGATCGGCATGGCGAACTTGCATGGAGCCCCTCATGAAACGTTTTTCCCTCATTCCCGGCCTGATCTGCGCCCTGCTGCTGTCCGGCGCGACGACCGCTGCCGCGGCCGAACCGGCGAAGCCGGCCCACGAGCCGGTGCGCATCGGCATCATCGGCACCGGCAATATCGGCGGCGCGCTGGCCACCCACTGGGTCCAGGCCGGGCACGAGGTGATGATCTCCTCGCGCCATCCCGACCAGCTGCGACCGCTGGCCGCCGAACTCGGCCCACGCGCACAGGTGGGCACGCCGGCGCAGGCCGCCCGCTTCGGCGAGGTAGTGCTGGTGTCGGTGCCCTACGGCGCATTGCCGCAGATCGGCCGCGACCTGCGCGACGAGCTGGCCGGCAAGGTCGTCATCGATACCGGAAACCCGTATCCCGGCCGCGACGGCGCCATGGCCGAGCAGGCGCGCCGCGAAGGCACTGGCGTCGCCTCCCAGCGCTACCTGCCGGGCACGCGGCTGGTGCGCGCGTTCAATGCCATCGCCGCCGGCAACCTGCGCAGCCTGGCCCATCGCGCCGGCGACCCGGTCGCCATCCCGATCGCCGGCGACGACGCGCAGGCGCTGCAGGTCGCCTCGCAGCTGGTGCGCGATGCCGGCTTCGAGCCGGTGGTGGTCGGCGGGTTGGCGCAGGCGCGCCGTTTCGACGTGGGCTCCCCGGTCTACGTGCAGGTGATGGACGCCGCGCAGCTGCGCCGCGCGCTCGACCTGAAGCCATGAACCCGGGAGCCACGTCATGCCAAACCTCGTTTCCCGCCGCCGCCTGCTGGCCGCGGCCGCGGCGCTGACCGTCATGGGCATCGCACCGGCCGTGGCGGCGGCGAGCGCACCGGAAGCCATCGTCTTCCACGACGACGGCAGCATCCCCAACAACCGCCTGCCGCTGCTGCTCTACCGCCACGCCTTCAGCGCGCGCGGCGACGCCGGTGCGCGCTGGCTGGAACAGCGTTTCGCCAGCAACGGCTGGACCGGCGCCTGGCGCTGGACGGTGTATCCGTTCCACCACTACCACAGCAACACCCATGAAGTGCTCGGCGTGTTCAGCGGCAGCGCCACGCTGCAGCTCGGCGGCGAGCAGGGGCAGTCGGTGGACGTGGCCGCCGGCGACGTGATCGTCATCCCCGCCGGCGTGGGCCACAAGCGGCTCAAGGCCAGCGAGGACTTCCAGGTGGTCGGCGCCTATCCCGACGGCCGCTCCCCCGATCTCATGCGCGGCGAGCCCGGCGAACGCCCGGCGGCCGACCAGCGCATCGCCCAGGTTCCGTTGCCGGCGCGCGATCCGCTGCTGGGCGAAGG
>JAFADB010000361.1 GCA_023425225.1 Pseudomonadota bacterium | reverse complement strand
CACGAAAAAGGCCGGAACCCTGCGGTTCCGGCCTTTTTCGTGACCCTCCCGGGTCGTTTATGGTGGAGCTGGCGGGAATCGAACCCGCGTCCGAAGGCACTCCATCCCCGGCACTACATGCTTAGCTCATCGTTGGATCTCACCCCTGGACAGCACGATGTGCGAAGCGCATCCAGGAGCCAGCCTGCTTGATTTAGCCTATGGCTGACAGGCAGCCACCACCGGCGATTCCGTGATAATGACCCTACGTCGCGAGCACGGACACAAGCGATTTCGGGGCTAGGCCTTAAGCGGCCAGTGCGTAGTTGTCGTCGTTGGCAACTATGAGTTTGCGGCTGGATTTACGAGGAAAGCTGCCCCCTCGGCATGCGCCAAGCGACTTCACAACCCCCGTCGAAACCAGTGCAGCCCCGGGGAAAGCTTTACGCTGACCGACGCAGTGTAGGGGGCCGGTGCACAGGTCACAAGCGCTGAGACCGGCCTGGCTTAGCCTGGCTTCATGCCGCGATGGCCGCGGCGATGGTCGCGATGCGTTGTCGGAGGATGGGAGGGCAGGCGATGGCAACCAGCAGGCGTGGTGGCGATACGGCGCGTCAAGGCGCCAGGAAGGCCGCAACGGCATCCGTGGCCGGTTCCCGGCCGTCCGGGAAGGCCGGGCGCGCCGGTCCGGCATCGCCCAAGGCGGCGCAGTTGGAGACCCCGGCGCAGGGCAGGGCGGCGACAGTGATCTACGTCCACGGCATCGGCAACAAGCCGCCGCCGGAAGTTCTGCGCTGCCAGTGGGACCGCGCGCTGTTCGGGCGGTCGATGGGCGAGCGCACGCGGATGGCGTACTGGGTGAACCGCGAGCGCTATCCCTCGCCCGAACCGGGCAGCTGCGTGGACCCGGACCAGGGGCCGGCACTGAACCAGGCCGAGCAGCGCATCCTGAGCGCACTGGGTGTGCCGCCGACGATGGATGACCTCCACGCCCTGGCCGACAGCCTGGCGTCCACGCCTGAGGAACGGCTGCAGCTGCAGCGCCTGCTGGAGGAGCTGGAACAGGCCGCGCCGGGCCCCGGCCGGCTGCAGGCCAAGGGGCCGCTGGACGTGTTGAACCGCATGCTGCTGAAACTGATCTCGGCGGCCCTGCTGCAGGACGTGCACGACTTCTTCCACGTGCCGGCGCGCGCCGAGATCATGCGCGAGAGCCTGTTGCAGCGGCTGCGCGCCGGCGGCGGGCCGTTCGTGGTGGTCGGCCACAGCCAGGGCTCGATGATCGCCTACGACGTGCTGCGCGGGCTGGATCCTGCCGAGTTCGACGTGCCGCTGTTCGTCACCCTGGGTTCGCCACTGGGACTGCCGGCGGTGCGCAGCATGTTCAAGCAGTGGACCGGCACCCGCAAGCTGCCGTTCCCGCCGTGCGTGGGGCGCTGGCTCAACGTCGCCGAGCGGCGCGATCCGGTGGCGCTGGACCAGGACCTGGGCGACGACATCAAGGACGCGAAGGGGCGCTTCCACAACGTCGCCGGCGACCGCATCAATCCGGACTGGCGGCGCAACCCGCATTCCGCCTCCGGCTACCTGTCCGTTCCCCAGGTGCATGCGCAGGTGCGCGACTTCGTGGGCGCGGGCTTCGACCAGCCGGTGTCCAACACCGTGCTGCTCAAGGACCTGTCCGACCAGCTCGAGGCGCGCGACGCCGACCACCGCCACGAGGTGCTGATCGAGCTGGACCGGCTGGCCGAAGGCGCGGATGCGGCCACCGCGCGGCAGGCGCTGGTGGACAGGGTGCGCGCGCTTGCCAGCGCTTCCACCGGTTTGGAGGGCGCGGCGCTGGATGCGGCCATCGAGCTGGAGGACAGCCTTCAGCGCTACGTCTCCGCACGGCTGACGCGCTACGAGATCGAATCGCTGCGCGGCCAGTACGCCGGGCTGGGGCTGCGGCGGTTGTGGCGTGACGCCGGCAAGCGCGCGCTGATCAGCCAGTCGCGCAGCGCGATCCAGGTCGATGCCGCGCAGGCCTCGTATGGCGCACTGGGCCAGCGCATCGGCTGGGCGGTGCTCGATACCGGCATCGCCGCCTCGCATCCGCATTTCCTCGGCGAGGGGCACGACATCGTCGCCGCGCAATGGGACTGCACCGAGCGCGGCGTGCCGCGGCGCCTGGTGCGTGCAGACGGCGAGCGCTTCGAGCGCATGGACGGCAACGGCCACGGCACCCACGTGGCCGGCATCATCGCCGGTCGCTGCAGCGCGCCGCTGCCCGGTGCAGGCGGCGCGGCGATGGAGTTCTCCGGCATGGCGCCGCAGGCGCAGCTGTACGGGTTCAAGGTGCTCGACGACGAGGGCAACGGCCGCGACTCGTGGATCATCAAGGGCATCCAGCAGGTCGCCGAGATCAACGAACGCGCCGGCGGGCTGGCGATCCACGGCATCAACCTGAGCCTGGGCGGCTGGTTCGACCCGGAGAGCTACGGCTGCGGCTTCACCCCGCTGTGCAACGAGCTGCGCCGGCTGTGGCGGCAGGGCGTGGTGGTGGTGCTGGCGGCCGGCAACGAGGGCCAGGCGTGGATCGTGCAGGGCGACGGCGAGGCCTATCCGATGAACATGGACCTGAGCATCGGCGACCCGGCCAACCTGGAGGAGGCCATCGCCGTCGGCTCGGTGCACAAGAGCAACCCGCACACCTATGGCGTGTCCTACTTCTCCTCGCGCGGACCCACCGCCGACGGGCGGCAGAAGCCCGACGTGGTGGCGCCGGGCGAGAAGATCGTCTCGGCGCACTACCGCTACCGCCAGGACGATCCCTCCAGCTGGATGGTGGAGATGAGCGGCACCAGCATGGCCGCGCCGCACGTGTCCGGGCTGATCGCCGGTTTCCTGTCGGTGCGGCGCGAGTTCATCGGCTTCCCCGACCGGGTCAAGCAGTTGCTGGTGGAGCACTGCATCGACCTGCGGCGCGATGCCTATTTCCAGGGCAACGGCCTGCCCAACCTGATGCGCATGCTCGGGGCGACGTAGGGTCGGGCTCGCCTGGCGGGGCTCCACCGGGAACGTTCCAGCCGAGTCCCGTAAAGGGATGCAGGCACGAGTTCGGCTCTACGGGCCCTCAGGCGTCGCGGTTGTGGCGACGCATGATCCGCTGCTTGTCGCGTTGCCAGTCGCGCTCCTTGGTGGCATCGCGCTTGTCGTGCTCCTGCTTGCCCTTGGCGAGGGCGATTTCGAGCTTGACCCGGTTCTTGCTCCAGTACATCGCGGTGGGCACGATGGTGTAGCCCTCGCGCTCGACATGGCCGATCAGCTTGTCGATCTCCCGGCGATGCAGCAGCAGCTTGCGGGTGCGGCGGTCCTCGGCCACGACGTGGGTGGAGGCCTGGATCAGCGGAGTGATCTGCGCGCCGATCAGGAACAGCTCGCCGTTGCGCACGTAGGCGTAGCCGTCGACGATGTTGGCACGGCCGGCACGGATCGCCTTGACCTCCCAGCCCTGCAGCGCGAGGCCCGCCTCGAAGCGGTCCTCGATGTGGTATTCGTGGCGCGCACGCTTGTTGAGCGCGATGGTCTTGTTGGCCGTCGCGCCGTTTGCTTTATCCTTGCCGGGTTTCTTGCTCATCGTGCCATTGTCTCCGATTCGGCCATCCCGAACGATCTTTCCGCTTCCCGTACCTGCTCAATGCCCATCATCCGCCGTAGCGCACTGGTCGAACACGGTGCCCAGTACATGTTCGACCTGGTCAACGATGTCGCCGCCTATCCCCGCCGCTTCAGCTGGTGCGAGGCGGCCGAGGTGATCGAGCAGGGGCCGCGGCGGATGGTCGCGCGGCTGGACCTGGGCGTGGGTTCGTTCAGCACCTGGTTCACCACCGAGAACCTGCTCGACCCGCCGCACGGCATCGACATGCAGCTGCGCGATGGGCCTTTCAAGCGCCTGCAGGGGCACTGGCAGTTCCAGTCGCTGGGCGCCGACGCCTGCAAGGTCAGCCTGAGCCTGGACTTCGAATCCAAGACCCGCCTGCTCGGGCCGGCGCTCGCGCTGGGCCTGCAGGCGCTGGCCGACCGCATGGTCAACGATTTCGTGCGCGTCGCCGACCGCGGCGCGGCCTGAGCCGATGCGCATCGAAGTGGTCCTGGCCTGGCCGGAGCGCTTCGAGCGCGCCGAGGTCGAATTGCCCGAAGGAGCCACCGTCGAGCAGGCGGTGGCCGCGGCCGGTCTGCCGGACACGCACGAGGTGGTCGGCCATGCCATCCATGGCGTCAACGCCGGCGCCGGGCAGCGCCTGTACGACGGCGACCGGGTGGAACTGCTCAGGCCCTTGCTGGTCGATCCCAAGCAGGCCCGGCGGCGGCGCGCGCAGTCGGGCCCGGGCTGAGGCTCAGCGGCCGCGCTGGTTCTTCTTGTCCCGGGCCAGGTTCGGGCCGAACTGCTTGCGTGCGCTCTTTGCCAGCTGCTCGTCCTGGTTGGCGAAGTAGTCGCCTTCCCAGCGCACCACCTGGTCGTTCTCGAAGAACACGGTGAGGTTCTTCTTCTCCACCGTGCCCACGCGGTTGGTTCGCTGGGTGGAGGTGTAGTCCCAGCGCTGGTCGTGGAACGGGTCGGCGATGGACGGCGTGCCCAGCAGCGCGGCGACCTGCTGCTTGCTCTGGCCCACCTGCAACTGCTCGACCGCGCCCTGCTTGATCAGGTTGCCCTGGTAGATGGGCTGCTTGTAGATGATGCCGCAGCCGGCGGTGGACAGGACGACAGCGGCGAGCAGCAGGAGATTGCGCATTGGGACCGGAAAGGTTGGGAAAATCATCGCGATGATACACTCCCGGCCGCTGCTGCGACCCGCCCCTGGCAGCTGGCGCTAAATCGCCAATGAACGGAGAAGGCATGGAAACCCACGACCTGCGCAAAGTCGGACTGAAGGTCACGCATCCGCGGATGCGCATCCTGGAGCTGCTCGAGAGCAAGACGCCGCAGCACCACATGACCGCCGAGGACATCTACCGCCACCTGATGGAGCAGGGCGACGAGATCGGCCTGGCCACGGTGTACCGGGTGCTGACGCAGTTCGAGGCCGCCGGGCTGGTGCTCAAGCACAACTTCGAAAGCGGCCAGGCGGTCTACGAGCTGGACCGCGGCGGCCACCACGACCACATGGTGGACGTGGACACCGGCAAGATCACCGAATTCGAGAGCCACGAGATCGAGGAGCTGCAGCGCAAGATCGCCGCGGCCCACGGCTACGAGCTGGAGGAGCATTCGCTGGTGCTGTACGTGCGCAAGAAGCGCGGGCGCTGAGGTCCGCGCCACGCGGTGGATCCTGGGAAGGCGGCCGGTGGCCGCCTTTCGCATGAATGGGGTGCCGGAGTGGCGAGACCGGGGCAGGCCGGTGCTCAGACGTCCTGCAGCAGCTTGCGCGCCGCCGCACGCGCTTCCTTGCTCACCTCGACGCCGCCGAGCATGCGCGCCAGTTCCTCCTGGCGCTGGCGCGCGTCCAGCAGTTCCACCGCGCTCTGGGTCATGCCGTCCACCGGTGCCTTGCTGACCCGGTAGTGGGCATGGCCCTTGGAGGCCACCTGCGGCAGGTGGGTCACGCACAGCACCTGGCAGCGCTCGCCGAGTGCGCGCAGCTTCTGCCCGACGATGTCGGCCACTGCGCCGCCGATGCCCGAGTCGACTTCGTCGAACACCATCGTCGGCACCGCGTCCACGCCCAGCGCGGCCACCTCGATGGCCAGCGAGATGCGCGACAGCTCGCCGCCGGAGGCGACCTTGCGCAGCGGCCGCGGCGGCTGGCCGGCGTTGGCGGCGACCAGGAACTCGGCACGCTCGGCACCATTTGGGTCGGGGCGGTCGCCCGGCTGCGGTTCCAGTTCCACCCGGAACTGGCCGCCGCCCATGCCCAGCTCGCCGATGATCTGGCTGGTCTGCTCGGAGAGCGTGGCCGCCGCCGCGTGGCGGGTCGCGCTCAGGGCCTCGGCGGCCCGCGTCCAGCGGGCGTGGGCCTGGACGATCTCGGCGTCCAGCCGCTCCAGGCGCAGGCTTGCTCCCTGCAGCTGCTCAATCTCCCGTTCCAGCGCGTCGCGGTGCTCGCCTAGCTGCGCCGGGGTGGTGCGGTGCTTGCGCGCCAGGTCGTGCAGCCGGCCGAGGCGGCGCTCGGCCTCCTCGAACTGCGCCGGGTCGGCATCGAGGTCGTCGCGGATGCGCTCCACCAGCGCCAGTGCCTCGTCGAGCTGGATGGAGGCGCTGTCAACGAGCGCGTCGACTTCGGCCAGCCGCGCATCGTGCTCGGCCACCCGCGCCAGCTCATGCCGGCCCTGGCGCAGCAGGTCCAGTGCCGACGGGCCATGGTCGCCGCCCAGCTGCTGGGCCACCTGCTCGCAGGCGGCGATCAGCGCGGCGGCGTGCGCCTGGCGGCGATGGCTGGCGTCGAGCGCCTCGATCGCGGCCGGCTCCAGGTCCTCGCGCCGCAGCTCGGCGAGCTGGTGTTCGAGGAAACCGATGCGGTCGCTGACGTCGCCCTGCCGCTGCAGCGCCTCGTGCTCGTCCAGCAGCGCCTGCCAGTGCGCCGCGGCCTCGCGCACGGCGCCACGCTCGGCCGCGTTGCCGGCGAAGGCGTCGAGCAGGCCCAGCTGGCTGGCGCGCGAGAGCAGCGCCTGGTGCTCGTGCTGGCCGTGGATCTCGACCAGGTGCGCGGCCAGCTGCGCCAGCTGCGCCAGCGTGGCCGGGCGGCCGTTGATCCAGGCGCGCGAGCCGCCGTCGGCGCGGATGACGCGGCGCAGCTGGCAGGCCCGGCCCCCGTCCAGTTCGTTGTCGTCCAGCTCGTTGTCGCGCAGCCATTGCCGGGCCGCGTCGGCGTCGTCCAGGCCGAACTCGGCGCTCAGCTCGGCGCGCTCGGCGCCGTGGCGAACCACCCCGCTGTCGGCGCGCAGGCCGGACAGGAAGCCCAGCGCATCGACCATCAGCGACTTGCCGGCGCCGGTCTCGCCCGAGACCACGGTCATGCCCGGCCCGAATTCCAGTTCGGTGGCGCGGACGACGGCGAAATCCTTGATCGACAGGTGCTTGAGCATAGGGAGCGAAGCTTAAGGGCGGACACCGGTTGTGCAACAGGGGGCCGGCGGCGTCTTGCCAACCGGGCAGGCAGGCATTATCTAATGTTCCGTCTCACTGGCTGATTACATGCGTCCGTCCTCACCGTCCATGCTCGATCCCCGCGCCCGGCAATTGCTGCGGACGCTGATCTCGCGCTACATCCGCGACGGCGAGCCGGTCGGTTCCAGGACGCTGGCCCAGCATGCCGGCCTGGATGTCAGCCCGGCCACCATCCGCAACATCCTGTCCGACCTGGAGGACATCGGCCTGCTCAGCTCGCCGCATACCTCGGCCGGGCGGGTGCCGACCGCGCACGGCTACCGCGTGTTCGTCGACAGCCTGGTGCAGATGCAGCCGCCGGCCGAGGGCGAGATCGCGCGCCTGCGCACCGAGCTGGCCAGCGGCAGCGGCACCCAGGCCCTGCTGGGCAGCGCCTCGGAGCTGCTGTCGGCGATGAGCCACTTCGTCGGCGTGGTCAGCGCGCCGCGGCGCGAGCAGTTCGCCTTCCGCCACATCGATTTCGTGCCGCTGGACGCCGGCCGGGTGCTGGCGATCCTGGTGTTCTCCGACAACGAGGTGCAGAACAAGGTCATCGCGCCGCGCCGGCTCTACGAGCCTGCCGAGCTGGAGCGGGTGGCCAACTACCTCAACGCGCATTTCGCCGGCCGGCCGCTGTCCGACATCCGCGCCACCTTGCTGTGCGAGCTGCGCAACGCCAAGGACGAGATGGAGCGGCTGCTGTCGCAGAGCGTGGAACTGGCCGGCCAGGTGCTGGCGCCGGCGGCCAGCGACGACGTGGTGCTGTCCGGGCAGACGCGGCTGATGGGCGTGCAGGACCTGTCCGACCTGGACCGGCTGCGTGAGCTGTTCGAGCTGTTCGCCAGCAAGCGCGAGATCCTGCAGCTGCTCGAGCGCACCATCGAGGCGCCGGGCGTGCGCATCTTCATCGGCGAGGAAACCGGCCTGGTGCCGCTGCAGGGGGTGTCGCTGGTCACCGCGCCCTATGGCGTGGGCAGCCAGGTGCTGGGCGTGCTCGGTGTGATCGGGCCCAAGCGCATGGCCTACGACCGCATGATCCCGCTGGTGCAGGCGGCCGCCGGGGTACTGGGCGACGCCCTGCGCCAGGCGGAGACGCCGCCGCAGCCGGAAATGCCGCCCGCCGGCGCTTGAAACGCGCCGTTGCGCCCACATTGGTTCAGGGAGAGGCGGGCGCACCTCCCGCCAGGGAACCGGAAATGAACCAAGACCACCCCGAATTCGACTCGGAAGACCCGTCGCAGAACCAGCCGCCGGCCGATCCGGCACAGGCCGAGATCGAGGCCCTGCGCAGCGAGATCGCCTTGATGAAGGCCGATTCGCTGCGCGAGCGCGCCGACCTGGAGAACCAGCGCAAGCGCATCGCCCGCGACGTCGACCAGGCGCGCAAGTTCGCCAACGAGAAGCTGCTCGGCGAGCTGCTGCCGGTGTTCGACAGCCTGGACGCGGGCCTCACCGCGGCCGGCAGCGAGCCCAGCCCGCTGCGCGACGGCCTGGAGCTGACCTACAAGCAGCTGCTCAAGGTGGCCGCCGACAACGGCCTGACCGTGCTCGACCCGACCGGCCAGCCGTTCAACCCCGAACACCACCAGGCCATCAGCCAGGTCGATGCCGCCAACGGCGCGGCGCCGGGCTCCGTGGCGCAGGTGTTCCAGAAGGGCTACCTGCTCAACGACCGCCTGCTGCGCCCGGCGCTGGTGGTGGTCACGCGCCACGACTGAGCGGTCGCGGCACGGGCGGCCGCCCGGACCGGCATGGCCGCCTCGGCAGTACGGGATTCGGCAACATCTCCCCGCATCGATGGCTTGAATGGGTTCCGGCCATCCCCACATCGGTTCCAGTACCGGCGCAGGCCGGATGGAATCTGGAAAAACTTCCTTAGGAGTCAATCATGGGCAAGATCATTGGCATCGACCTCGGCACGACCAATTCGTGCGTGGCGATCATGGACGGCGGCAAGGCCCGCGTCATCGAGAATTCCGAGGGCGACCGCACCACGCCTTCGATCGTCGCCTACACCAAGGACGGCGAAGTGCTGGTGGGTGCCTCGGCCAAGCGCCAGGCGGTCACCAACCCGAAGAACACCTTCTACGCGGTCAAGCGCCTGATCGGCCGCAAGTTCACCGACGCCGAGGTGCAGAAGGACCTCGACCACGTCCCCTACAAGATCGTCGCCCATGATAATGGCGATGCCTGGGTGGAAACGGCCGACGGCAAGAAGCTGGCGCCGCAGGAGATCTCCGCGCAGGTGCTGGAGAAGATGAAGAAGACCGCCGAGGACTTCCTGGGCGAGAAGGTCACCGAGGCGGTCATCACCGTGCCGGCCTACTTCAACGACAGCCAGCGCC
>JAFADB010000211.1 GCA_023425225.1 Pseudomonadota bacterium | reverse complement strand
GCCGTGCAGCGCTCCAGGCGCGAGCCGGTCAAGATCGAGCCGCCGGCCGCGCCGGTGGTGGAGAAGAGCGAGCGCGCCAAGCGCGAGCAGCAGATCCCGCTGTTCCACGGCACCGGCGGCGATCCGTCGGGGCTGCCGCCGTTGGCGCTGCTGGACGATCCCAAGCCGCAGCCCAAGGGTTACGACGAGGAGACGCTGGAGACGCTGTCGCGCCAGATCGAGTTCAAGCTCAAGGACTTCCGCATCGACGCGCAGGTGGTAGGCGCCTATCCCGGACCGGTGATCACCCGCTTCGAGATCGAACCGGCGCCGGGGATCAAGGTCAGCCAGATCAGTTCGCTGGACAAGGACATCGCCCGCGGCCTGTCGGTCAAGTCGGTGCGCGTGGTCGACGTGATCCCGGGCAAGTCGGTGATCGGCCTGGAGATCCCCAACGTCACCCGCGAGATGATCTTCCTGTCCGAGCTGCTGCGCTCGAAGGAGTACGACAAGTCCGCCAGCCCGCTGACGCTGGCGCTGGGCAAGGACATCGGCGGCCGCCCGACGGTGGCCGACCTGGCGCGCATGCCGCACCTGCTGGTGGCCGGCACCACCGGCTCGGGCAAGTCGGTGGCGGTCAACGCGATGGTGCTGAGCCTGTTGTACAAGGCCAGCCCCAAGGAACTGCGGATGCTGATGATCGACCCGAAGATGCTCGAGCTGAGCGTCTACGAGGGCATCCCGCACCTGCTGGCACCGGTGGTCACCGACATGAAGGAGGCTGCGAATGGCCTGCGCTGGTGCGTGGCCGAGATGGAGCGCCGCTACAAGCTGATGAGCGCGGTGGGCGTGCGCAACCTGGCCGGCTTCAACAAGAAGGTGCGCGAGGCGCAGGATGCCGGCCAGCCGTTGATGGACCCGCTGTTCAAGCCCAACCCGGAACTGGGCGAGGCGCCGCGGCCGCTGGAGACGCTGCCGTTCATCGTCATCTTCATCGACGAATTCGCCGACATGATGATGATCGTCGGCAAGAAGGTCGAGGAGCTGATCGCGCGCCTGGCGCAGAAGGCGCGCGCCGCCGGCATCCACCTGATCCTGGCCACCCAGCGGCCGTCGGTGGACGTGATCACCGGCCTGATCAAGGCCAACATCCCCACCCGCATCGGCTTCCAGGTCAGCTCCAAGATCGACTCGCGCACCATCCTCGACCAGTCCGGCGCCGAGGCGCTGCTGGGCAACGGCGACATGCTGTACCTGCCGCCCGGCACGGCGATGCCCGAGCGCGTGCACGGCGCCTTCGTCGGCGACGACGAGGTGCACCGGGTGGTCGAGCACCTCAAGGCCAGCGGCCCGGTGGAATACATCGAGGGCGTGCTGGATGAGGTGCAGACGCTGGGCGACGGCGTGGTGGTCGGCGCCACCGGCCTGCCCGAATCCAGCAATGGCGGCGGCGACGAGTCCGACCCGCTGTACGACGAGGCCCTGCGCATCGTCACCGAGACCCGCCGTGCCTCCATCTCGGGGGTGCAGCGACGGCTGAAGATCGGCTACAACCGCGCCGCCCGGCTGATCGAGGCGATGGAGGCGGCCGGCGTGGTCAGCGCCCCCGAGCACAACGGCGACCGTTCGGTGCTGGCGCCGCCGCCGCCGAAGTGAGCACGACCTGATGCCGCGGGAGCGGCGCAAGCGATGAGGCTTTATCCGTGGAGCCCCATCGCGGCTTGCGCCGCTCCCGCGGATGCCTCCGTTCCCGCACGAAAGACCGTGGATTTGCCCATGCGCCTGCTTGCCGTCCTGCTTCTGTTGCTCGCCCCGGCCCTGGCGGCTGCCCAGTCCGCGCCGCAGGCCGACAACAACTACAGCTACGTGCGCTACCGCGCCGACTACGAGGTGCGCGAGGACGCCAGCAGCGTCGAGACCGACCTGTACGAGATCCTGCTCAAGACCAAGGCGGCGGTGGACCGTTTCAGCCAGGTGCGGATGAGCTACTCCGAGAAGATGGAAACGCTGGAGGTGCTCGAGGCGTACTCGCTCACCGCCGACGGCCAGCGCCACGACGTGCCCGAGGACCGCATCTACATCCAGGAGAGCTACTCCAGCGCCTCGGCGGCCATGTATGCCGACCGCAAGGTCAAGGTGGTGGTGTTTCCCAACCTGGCACCGGGCACGCGCATCGTCTACCGGGTCCGGCGCGTACAGCACACGCCGTACTTCCCCGGCTATTTCGGCCTGTGGGAGACCTTCAGCGTGTTCTCCCAGTACGACGACGCGGTGGTCACCCTGACCGCGCCGCGCACGTTGCCGATGCACCTGTACGCGCGCGGCGTGCAGGGCGGCACCCGGCCCGCGATCAAGGACGGGCAGGCGCGCTGGGAATGGCGCTACCGGCGCGGCGACCCGATGAAGAGCCAGAACTGGAGCGCGGCCACCTGGGAGTTCAGCCCTACCATCATGGCCAGCACCTACGAGGACTGGTCGCGCATGGGCCTGGCCTACCACGTCAAGGGCGGGCAGGCGGCGCAGGTGACGCCGAAGGTGAGGGCGCTGGCCGAAGACATCACCGCCGGCATCGACGACCGCCGCGCCCAGGCCGCGGCCCTGTACCAATGGGTGGCCAGGAACATCCGCTACGTGGCGGTGTACCTGGGCAATGGCGGGCTCGAGCCCAACAGCGCCGACGACATCCTCGACAACCACTACGGCGACTGCAAGGACTACACGGTGGTGCTGGGGGCGCTGCTGGCGGCCAAAGGCATCGCCAGCACGCCGGTGCTGATCGGGGCCGGCGGCGGGCCGACGTTGCCTCCGGTTCCGGTGCTGGGACGCTTCAACCACGCCATCACCTACATCCCCGAGTTCGACCTGTACCTGGATTCCACCAGCGGCTACGCCCGCTTCGGGCAGCTCCCGGCCAGCGACCTGGGCGCGCCGGTGGTGCATACCGCCGATGGACGCCTGGCGCGCACGCCGGCCGACGATGCCAGCCGCAACGCCTACCGGGTCCAGGCCGATTTCCGCTTCGGCGCCGACGGCAGCGTGTCCGGCCAGACCCGGCTCGATCCGGGCCAGAGCGGGGAGATCGGGCTGCGCGGCACCTTCGTCCAGCTCAACGCGCAGAACCGCGCCCGCATCGAGGAGTCGATCCTGGCCAGGTCCGGCTTCCAGGGCCGTGGCGGGCTGGAGCTGCACGGCGATCCGCAGGACCTGGGCCATCCGTTCGGCTATGCCTATCGCTACCGTGCCGAGGACTACGTGGATTTCTCGGTGGTCGGCGGCATGACCCTGCCGGACATGCCCGGTGCCGACTCGATGCGCGGCATCTACGCCACCGCCTCGGCCGAGGACAATCTCACCCCGTTCCCGTGCGACGACAGCCTGCGCCAGGAGACCTACACCCTGGTGTTCCCGGACAGCGTGCCGATCGTGGCGGTCCCGCGCGACACCGTGTTCAGCAACGCCGCCGGCGAATACAGCGCACGCTGGCAGCGCGACGGGCAGACGGTGGTGGCGACCCATCGGCTGCACCGGCGCGCGGTGCATGGCGCCGGGCAGCTGTGCCAGCCGCAGGACTACCCGGCCTTCCGCCAGCTCTTCCAGCAGGTGCGGCGCGGGTTCCGCGGCCAGGTGCTGTATGGCGACCTGGACCAGGCGCAGCTGGGCGGGCAGCCGTAGTCCGGCCAGCAGTCGCACCGGTTCGGCCGATGCTGAACGTCGCGGGCGGCATGACTCGCCCATTCATCCTGATGCGTTCAAAATCCGCTTGGTCCCTTTACGGAAACATTCCCCGATGCGCCGCACGCTCCGCCATGCCGTCCTTGCCACCGCGCTGTTGTCCACCACCGCGCTGGCCGGTGCCCGCGATGACCTCAAGGCCTTCACCACCGGCCTGAAGGGCCTGGACGGCCAGTTCACCCAGCAGGTCTACACCAGCAACGGCAAGCTGAAGGAAAGCTCCAGCGGCCGCGTTGCGCTGTCGGCGCCGCGGCTGTTCCGCTGGGAGTACGTCAAGCCCTACGAGCAGCTGATCGTGGCCGACGGCAGCAAGGTCTGGGTGTACGACCCGGACCTGCAGCAGGCCACGGTGCGCCCGCAGGGCG
Organism: Pseudomonadota bacterium; assembly: GCA_023425225.1. GTDB lineage: Bacteria > Pseudomonadota > Gammaproteobacteria > Xanthomonadales > Xanthomonadaceae > MMGLT7. Next base: position 2,308 of record JAFADB010000211.1, on the reverse strand, counting down.
AGGAGGAACAGAACAGCCCGCTGTCGGCGCTGGTCGACCCCGGCCGCCTGGATCGCCAGTTCGACGTCAGCGAGGAGGCCGCGCCGCGCGACGGCCTGCAGTGGCTGGCGCTCTCGCCCAAGCAGGGCACCGAATCGGGCTTCCAGTTCGCCAACCTCGGCTTCGGCAACGGCGGGCTCAGCCGCATGGAGGTGGTCGATGCCACCGGCCAGCGCACCGTGATCAGCTTCAGCGGCTGGAAGCGCAATCCGTCGTTCGCCGCCGGCACCTTCCGCTACGTCCCGGCCAAGGGCGTGGACGTGGTCGGCGAGTAGCACCGATCCGGCCACGACAAGGCCGGCCGGTGGCGATCACGCCGCCAGCCGGTCCGGGCACTGCTGCACCTCGATGCTGACGTGCTCCAGGCCTGCGATGTCCCGCAGCCGCCGGCGGTAGGCCTGCAGCGGCTGCGGCTGGTGCGTCACCAGCGAGACGATCGCGGCATAGTGGCCGGGCCCGACCCGCCACACGTGCAGGTCGGCGACGCGGTCGTCGCCGGTCTCGATCCGTTCGCGGATGCGCCGCAGCAGCGCCGGCGAGACCGAGGCGTCCAGCAGCACCGCGCCGGTATCGCGCAGCAGGCCCACCGACCAGCGCGCGATCACCACCGCGCCGACCACGCCGATCAGTGCGTCCACCCACAGCCAGCCCATCCCGCGCGCCAGCAGCAGCGCGACGATCGCCAGCACCGAGGTCAGCGCGTCGGCCAGCACGTGCAGGTAGGCCGAGCGCAGGTTGTGGTCGGTATGGGCGTGTGCGTCGGCATGCGTGTGCTCGTGCGCATGGTCGTGATCGTGGTGATGCTCGTCGGCGTCGTGCCGGTGGCCGTGATCGTGATCGTGATGATGGTGCTCGCCGGACAGCAGCCAGGCGCTGGCCAGGTTCACCGCCAGGCCCAGCGAGGCGACCCACAGCGCCTCGTCGAAGGCGATCGGCACCGGCCGCGCCAGCCGCAGCAGCGACTCGACCGCGATGCCGAGCGCGACCAGCCCCAGCACCAGCGCGCTGGCGAAGCCCGCCAGGTCGCCGACCTTGCCGGTGCCGAAGCTGAAGCGCGGGTCGTCGCGGTGCCGGCGCGCGAACCAGTAGGCCAGGCCGGTCAGCGACAGCGCGCCGGCGTGAGTGGCCATGTGCATGCCGTCGGCCAGCAGCGCCATCGAGCCGGTCCACCAGCCGGCGACGATCTCGCCGACCATCATCGCCGCGGTCAGCCCGACCACCCACCAGGTGCGCCGGGCATTGCGCTGGTGCCGTTCGCCGAGGAAGTCGTGGCGGTGGGTGAAGGCGTGCAGGGAATCGTGGTGGGACATGGCGGCGTCTGGACGTGGGGAACCGCGCCATGGTGAAAGCGCCGCGGGTGCGTCGCAAGCCCGTCGCACCGGCTGCGACGGGGGCCGGGTAAAATGACGCGGTGGCCAGAAACCGATCCCAGCCGTTCCCGGCGCAAGACCTGCTGAGCGTGGACCAGGAGCACATGCGGCCCCTGGCCGAGCGCATGCGCCCGCGCACCCTGGACGAGATGGTGGGGCAGAAGCGCCTGCTCGCGGCCGACACCGCATTGCGGCGGGCGGTCGAATCCGGACGCGTGCACTCGATGATCCTGTGGGGGCCGCCCGGCTGCGGCAAGACCACCCTGGCGCTGCTGCTGGCGCACTACGCCGATGCCGAGTTCCGCGCCATCTCCGCGGTGCTGTCCGGGTTGCCGGAGGTGCGCCAGGTGCTGGCCGAGGCCGCGCAGCGCTTCGCCGAAGGCCGCCGCACGGTGCTGTTCGTCGACGAGGTGCACCGTTTCAACAAGGCCCAGCAGGATGCATTCCTGCCGCACATCGAGCGCGGCACGATCATCTTCGTCGGCGCCACCACCGAGAATCCCTCGTTCGAGCTGAACTCGGCGCTGCTGTCGCGCTGCCGCGTGCACGTGCTGGAGGCCGTGTCCGCCGCGGACATCGTCGAGGCGCTGCGACGGGCGCTGGATGATGGCGAACGCGGTCTGGGCGGGCAGGGCATCCGCATCACCGACGAATCGCTGCACGAGATCGCCGGCGCCGCAGACGGCGACGTGCGCCGCGCCCTGACCCTGCTGGAGATCGCCGCCGAACTGGCGCTGGGCGAGGGCGGGGAGATCACCGCACGGACCCTGCAGCAGGTGCTGGCCGACCGCACCCGCCGCTTCGACAAGGGCGGCGAGCAGTTCTACGACCAGATCTCGGCGCTGCACAAGTCGGTGCGCAGCTCCAACCCGGACGCGGCGCTGTACTGGCTCACGCGC
>JAFADB010000173.1 GCA_023425225.1 Pseudomonadota bacterium | reverse complement strand
CGCGCTTGACGCCCTTGTTGGCCGAGTTCGGCGCATCGACCTTGAGCAGCGAGCCATCGGCCTTCCGCAGGTACAGCTCGTCGTTGTAGAAGGCCAGCGTGCGGCTGACGAAGTCGCGCTCGAAACCAGGAGTGTCGTCGTGCATCGCGGCGATATACATGTCCGCGGGCTGGCCCTCGTAGACCACCGCGGCCTGCTCCAGCGGCGTGCCGCGCTTCCACTGCTTGACGATGCGCGGGTAGCCGGAGCTGGTCAGCGAGCCGGGGCCGAAGTCGGTGTAGACGTAGACCGTGTCCTGGTCGATCCAGCCCAGCGCGCCCTTGGCCTCGGGACGGAAGAAACCGCCCTCGACCCAGCTGCGGCTGCCGATGTCGAACTCGCGGGTCACGTCGGCGTCGGCGCCGCCGCGCGAGAGCGCGATCAGGCAGCGCTCGTACGCCGGGCGCAGGCAGTCGGCGCCATGCCAGACCCAGTTCTCGCCCTCGGTCTTGTTCAGCGCGTCCAGGTCGAGCACGGTCTCCCAGCTCGGCTGCGGCTTGCGGTACTCGTCCAGCGTCGTGCGCCGCCACAGGCCGCGCTCGTGCTGCTTGTCCTTCCAGAAGTTGTAGTAGTACTCGCCGATCTTCTGCACGCCGGGGATCTTGGCGTCCGAATCCAGCACCTCGCGGATGCTGCCCTCCATCTGCTTGAACGTCGGGGTCGCGGCCAGCCGCGCCTCGGTGCGGGCGTTCTGCGCCTTCACCCAGTCCAGCGGCGCAGTGCCGGTGACGTCTTCCAGCCAGGCATAGGGGTCTTTCGGCATCGCGGGCTCCTCGGCAGCGACGGCGCCGGCAGTGATCAGGCCCGCCACCAGGCAGGCCGAAGCGAGTTTGGACATGCAGCGCTCCATCGGGAATATCGAGCGCGAACGCTACCACGGGCGCCGATGCGGTTCCCCTGCCGAACGTCAGGCGGCGCGCTGGTGCATGGGCGCATGGCCGCGCGACGGCAGGCGTCGCGCCTGCGGCCGCGGGCGACGACGGGCGCGGATGCGCGCGATCAGCCGCGTGCGCGGCATGCGGAAGCGGTGCAGCGCCCACCACGAGGCCAGCGGCATCCCCAGCAGCCACAGCGGCCCCCATCCCAGCAGCGGGCTGTAGCCGCGTGCGGCCGGCCACACCAGCAGCAAGGCGATACCGAACAGCAGCGCGTGGCGCACGCCGCGCACCAGCCGCGGGTCCGGGGCATCGGCCGTGTTGGCCGGCGAACGGTCGGGGCGACGACGGACAGGCTTGATCGACATGGCGGTGGTTCCGATGATGGACAGGTCGGGCTACCATCGGCCAGCGCCATCTCACCGGCTGCGACCTCCATTGACGTGCCCTTCGCCCGCCGACCGCTAGCTTGTGGAACCACGTGTACAACCGATGCCGAAGATGCGCCTGATCGCCCCTGCTGTTGCCGCACTGTTGCTGGTCTGCGGACTCCTGGCGGGTACCGCCCAGGCGGCCAGGGCCGACGAGTCCCGCGGGACGCCCGTCGACCTGCCGCGCTTCATGGGCACCTGGTACGTCATCGCCCGCATTCCCAATGCGATCGAGCGCGGCGACGTGGCCGCCCGCAACGAGTACACGTTGCGCGACCGCGACAAGGTGGCCGTGCGCTACGTCTCGCGCGAGGGCTTCGACGAGCCCGAGGAGGAGGTGAACGCGCGCGCCACGGTCGATACCGAGAGCGGCAACCGGCGCTGGCGGCTGTGGTTCTACCGGGTGGTGCCGACCAAGTACCGGATCCTCGAGGTGGCCCCGGACTATTCCTGGGCGCTGATCGACTATCCCGGCCGCGACATGGCCTGGGTGTTCTCGCGCAGCCCGGAAATGGAGCAGGCGCAGTACCGCGAACTGCTGGGCAGGCTGCGCGACGACTACGGCATCAACACCGACAAGCTGCGGCGCGTGCCGCAGCTGCGCGAGCAGGTGGACAAGCTGGGCTTCGACGTGCCGAAGAAGCGCTGAGCGAGCCTCCGGGGCACGCGCGTGCCCCGGGATTCCTGCAAGCCATCGCCCGCGTGGAGCGGGATCAACCTGCGACGGCCTCGATCTGCGCGGCCACGGTCTGCGCCATCGGCGTGGTCGGGCGGCCGATCAGTGCGCTGAGCTGACGGCTGTCGTCGAACAACGCATCCTGCGCGGCGCCGGCATCGGAATCGGAAATCACCTCGGCCACCGGCCCGGGCAGGCCGGCCTGCTCCAGCGCGGCCTTGTACTGCGCCTGCGGCAGGTCACGGTAGACGACGGTCTTGCCCGACTGGCGCGAGATCTCGGCCGCCAGCTCGGCCAGCGTATAGGCCTGGTCGCCGGCCAGCTCGTAGACCCGGCCCGCCGGGCTCGCGTCGGCGAGCAGCACCGCGGCGGCCGCATCGGCGTAGTCCGCGCGCGCGGCCGAGGCGATGCGCCCCTGGCCGGCGCTGCCCGGCAGCACGCCATGAGCCAGTGCCGCGGGGATGCCGCCGGTGTAGTTCTCGGTGTACCAGCCATTGCGCAGCACCACCGCCGGCAAGCCGGAGGCGGCGATCGCCGCCTCGGTCTGGCGGTGCTCCGTGGCCAGGCCCAGCGGCGAGGTATCGGCATGCAGCAGGCTGGTGTAGGCCAGCAACCCCACGCCCTGCGCCCGAGCGGCATCGATCACCGCCTGGTGCTGCGACACGCGCTTGCCGATTTCGCTGGAGGAGATCAGCAGCAGCCGCTCGGCGCCGGCCAGCGCGGCAGCCAGCGTGGCCGGCCGGTCATAGTCGGCCTGCCGGACCTGCACGCCCAGCGCCGCCAGGTCGGCGGCCTTGTCCGGGTGGCGTACCGCCGCGACGATCCCGTCGGCGGGCACGCGGCGCAGCAGGGAATGGATGACGAGCCGGCCCAGCTGGCCGGTGGCTCCGGTGACGACGATCATTGCGGATTCCTTGGTGGGTAACGGGAAAGCACGAGGTTAGGGAGTAAGCTTACTTTTCGTAAGTACGCACCCGGACGTAAGTGCATGTCGATTCCGTCTCCGCTGCCCCACCTTCCCCTGTCCGAGCAGATGCGCCGCGGCCAGGTGTTCGCCGCCGACTGTCCGTCGCGCACGCTGCTGGACCACGTCACCAGCCGCTGGGGCGTGCTGGTGCTGGTGGCGCTGCGCGGCGGTGGCACGCTGCGCTTCAGCGACCTGCGCCGGCGCATCGGCGGGGTCAGCGAGAAGATGCTGGCGCAGACCCTGCAGACGCTGGAGGCCGACGGCCTGGTGCTGCGCCGTGCCTACCCGGTGGTGCCACCGCACGTGGAGTACAGCCTGACCGGGCTCGGCGGCGAAGCCGCCGGGCGCGTCGAGGCGCTGGTGGACTGGATCGAGGCCAGCCTGCCGCGGGTGCTGCAGGCGCACGCCGACCGGGCGGCGAAGACTCCGGCCCCGGTTCACGACGTGCCGCAGGAGCGACTGCAGGGGCGGTGCCATGTGGCCTCCGGGCGATAAGCCGCGAGGGCTTTGCCGGGAGCTGATTGGCGCCAACTGTCAGTTCCCGCACCAGAATCGACCGGCGCCCCCGCGAAGGCGGGGACGACGGATAGGAGTGCGTCAGGGCTGACACCGGGCGCTAATCAAGTCCAGGGTAGGCCCGATCGCGGCTTATGGCCCGGAGGCACGTAGCGCCACCGGACAGGGCTCCGGGACTCTGTCCCTCAGCCCTCGTAGTTGCTCAGCGCCAGCGACAGCAGCGACTTGGCCTGCTCGCGCAGCGAGCGCGGCTCGACGATCTCCGCGTCCGAACCGTAGTGCAGCACGTCCATCAGCAGCTCGCGCGAGACGCTGTAGGGCACCTTGAGCTCGTAGCGGCCATCGGGCAGGAAGCGGCCCTGCTGCTTGGAATGCCAGTGCTCGTCGGCCACCCAGCGCGCCGCCTTGGGGCTGAACACGATCGTCG
>JAFADB010000059.1 GCA_023425225.1 Pseudomonadota bacterium | reverse complement strand
CCGAGCGCATGTCCAGCATCGATATCGTCCACTCGCACAACAAGACGCCCGAACAGGCGCGCAAGGCGATGCAGCAGGCCGCCGATACGCTGAAGGAGCGCTTCGGCATCGACTCGCACTGGGAAGGCGACAACCTGCGTTTCGAACGTGCCGGCGTGGACGGGGCGATCGCCCTGCTGCCCAGCCAGGTGCGCGTCACCGCGGAACTGGGGTTCCTGCTGTCGGCGATGAAGGGCACGGTCGAAAGCGAGATCCGCCGCGTGCTGGCCGACAAGCTGGGCTGAGCACGCGCTCCCCGGCAACCCGCGCCGGCGCCCTCAGTCCAGGTCCAGCGCGTCGGCGTCGCCGGCGAACAGGCGCCGCGAGATCCGCCGTTCGGTGGAATCGATGTCGGCCAGGAAGGCCTGCGCATCGCCAAGCTGCGAGAACGCCTCGAAGCCCCGCTCCAGGAACCCCTGCAGCTCGGCCACGCCGGCGATCCGCGCCGGCACCCGCGCAAGCCTGAGCAACTGGCGTACGCCCGGCGCCTGCACCGCGTCGGCCAGCCCGGCGCCCACCCGGCCGATCAGCGCGATCTGCCTGGCGCGCAGCCGCGGCAGGCCGGTCTGGCGATAGGCCTGTGCGTACAGCGCCGCATCCAGGCGCCGCCGTCGCGGTGCGATCCGGCGCAAGGCCGCGGCCATGCGCAGGTCCAGCGCGTGGGTGAGCGCGGCCAGCTCGATACCGTCGGCCACCGTCGCCAGCAGCCATGGCGGCATCAGCTTGCGCATGGTCGGCAGCACCTTCAGCAGGTCCGCGTCGCGGCGGCTGAAGTCGCGGTCGCCGTAGACGTCCTGCAGGAAGAACATCGCCGCCGGCCGCCGGCGCGGGTCCTCCAGGAAATGCTCGAAGCTGTGCTCAAGCCGCGCCGCCTGCCAGCGGCGCACCTCCTGCAGCCAGTGCAGGCGGTTGCGCGGATCGCGCGCCGGATCGTGCAGCGCCTGGTGCCATCGCAGCCGCCGGGCCAGCCGCTGTTCGGCGGTCTCCGTGCGGGCAGCCGGGGGTGAAGCGGGAGTGCGGCGCGCCATGCCCGGATCATGGTGGTGACGACGGGAAGCCGCAAGCGCAAACTTCCTCACATGCCGGAAAGCCGGGCACGTCTATGTTGCGCAGTTGCGGCGGCCGCGATGTCGCCGTCGGTTCCTCCCACGTCGAAAGGAGCACATGCATGGCGACCACCAAGAAAACCACGGGCACCCGCAAGACCGGAACGGCCGGCACCCGCGGCCGGCGCACCGGCGCAACCGGCGCAACCGGCGAAGACAGGAGCGGCCTGGCCGGATCGGCGCAGCAGATCTGGCTGGCGGGCCTGGGCGCGCTGGGCCGGGCGCAGAAGGAAGGCGGCAAGCTGTTCGATGCGCTGGTACGCGAGGGCCGCGGCGTGCAGAAGTCGGTCCGGGTACGTGCCGACGCACGCGCCGACGAGATCCTCGGCGAGGTCGAGTCCACGGTGGACGATGCCCGCGAGCGCACCTCGCAAGCCTGGGGCTGGCTGGAGAACTCCATCGAACAGCGCCTGCAGGGGGCGTTGCGACGATTGAACATTCCCTCGCGGCGCGAGGTGGATGCGCTGGCGCGCAAGGTCGATCGCCTCGATGCGCGCGTCCCCGACAAGCCGGCCAGCCGCACCGGCACCAAGACCGCCGGCAAGACCACGGCCAGGAACGCGGCGAAGAAGTCGCCCGCCAAGCCGCGCGCACCGCGCAAGCGCGCCGCTGCCGCGGCCACCGCTGAAACCGGCTCCGGGACGGGCTCCTGACGCGGGCGGGGGCGATGTTGCAAAGCAGCATCGTTTCTCGCAGAATCGGGACGGACCCACCAGTCCACGTGAAGACCGTCTGCTCCCCTCCCCTTTCGGCTTCGGACTGGTGGGTCTTCTTTTCTCCGGGGATCGGGACCGGGCGCATACCGTCCGGCCTGCGGCGCCTATAAACTGTCGCACTCGCAAGCGTTCCGACCTTTGGTGTACCCGATGTTCCACTGGATTCCCGCCACGCTGCTGGCCATCGTGGCCTGGGGCGCCGTCTCGCTCTATCTGTGGCTGGTGCGGCGCCGCGCCAACGAAACCGCCGCCGGGCTGGACATGCTGGTCGGGATGCACTGGCGCGACTTCTCGCTGCTGGTCGCGCGCGCCCTGCAGGCCCAGCGCGGCCTGGCGCCGATCGATGCAAACGACCATTCCGCGCCGCGCGGCGAATTCCTGATGCAGCAGGGCGGCCAGCCCTGCCTGGTGTCGTGCAAGCACGGCCGCGCCTACCGCATCGGCTCGGCGGCGGTGAACGAACTCGGCGCCGCGGCGCGGCTGGCCGGGGCGCGCAACGCGATCCTGGTCACCGAGGGCCAGGTGCAGCAGGACGGTATCGAGGCGGCCGCGCGGCAGTCGATCGAGATCCTCGACGGCCGCCGGCTGTGGCCGCTGGTCAAGCCCTACCTGGCCCAGGCCAATCGCGAACGGATCGTGTCCGGCGCCCGCCGCCGCGCCGCGCGCCACACCGGCATCGCCGCCCTGGGCGCGCTGGCATTGGGGCTGCTGTCCAGCCTCGGGCTTTCCCTGCTGGCCGGGCCGACCTTGCCTGCCGCCGACACCGAACCCGCCCGCGCAGCGGCGGCCACGCCGCAGGCTTCCGCCGCGCCCGCGCCCTCGAGCGCCGCTGCACCGGCGCCGGCCGCGACGGGCGCAGCCGACATTGGCCCCGACGACGATGCCGCGCTGCTGGAGCAGCAGCACGCGGTCTCGCGGGCGCTGGCGCAGACGCCGGGGATCATCCGCGGGATCTGGCTGACCAAGATGACGCTGGCGGTGGACCGCGAGGCCGACGACGACGAGGCATGGCGGCTGATCTGCCAGCAGGTCGAGCGCTATCCCAGCCTGCGCACGATCCGCGTGCAGCTCAATCCGCGCCCGGACCGGCAGGAGTCGGTGCGCTGGCGGCAATGCAGCACGATCTGAAGGGGCCGGCCCACTTCGGGTACTTCGCGTAGGAGCGGCATGCGCCGCGATGCTCCCGGGCACGAAGCCGCCCGAGGCAGGAGCATCGCCGCCCACGCCGCTCCCACGGCCGATCGGCGATGAGGGCCCGCCGGCGCGATCCGCCGGTCAGCGCGAACCCGGCGCGAAGCGGGCGATGAGGTCGTAGGAATCGCCCAGGAACACCTGGCGCACGCTGGTCACCGCCTGCTCGCCGCGCCAGGTCTGGCGGTCGATCACCAGGCAGGCGGTGCCGACCGCCACCTGCAGCAGCTCCGCCTGCGCTTCGTCGGCGCCGATCGCGCTGATCCGGTGCAGGGCGCGCGTCCATGGCACATGCTGCAGCAGCCAGCTGCCGGGCGCGACCTGGCTGAAATCCATCTCCACCGCCTCCGGCACCGCTTCCGGATTGATGACGCGGTCTTCCAGCGCGAACGGCCGGCCATCGGCCAGGTGCAGGCTGCGCATCGCGAGCAAGGTGCCGCCGGCGGCGATCTCCAGTTCGTTCGGCTGCCGCCGCGGCTTGCGGCGACGCCTGGACAACAGCTGGAAGCGGTAGACATGCCCGCGCGCGGCCACTTCCAGCGGGATGTCGGGAATCTCCAGCGCCACCTGCTCGATGTGCGGATGCGGCCGCGCGACGAACGAGCCGGCACGGCGGCGGCGCTCGATCATGCCGGCGTCGGCTAGCATCGTCAGCACCTTGTTGACCGTCATCCGCGAACAGTCGTACTGGGTCATCAGCTCGTGCTCGAACGGGATGCGATGGCCGGGCGGCCATTCGCCGCTGCGGATCCTGCCCTCGATGTCGCTGCGGATGCGGTGGTTGAGCGTGGTGGCCGGCTTGGCGTTCAAGCTGTTGTCCCGATCGTGTCCATGCGGTGGGCGGTCCAGGTCCTGTTTCATGCCTGCAGCACCCGTGCCAGCGCCCGCCGGAAGTCGCCGGCGATGCGCTCGCGTTGCAGGTGGCGGCCCTGGCGCACCAGTTCGCGGCCGTTGCGCCACACCGAGCGTACCGCGCCGTTGCGCGCGGCGAATACCCAGCTGTCGAGCAGGCTGTCGCCCTGGCGGCAGGCCAGCGCGGGATGCGCGGCGTCCAGTTCCACCAGGTCCGCCGGTGCGCCCACCCGCAGTCCCGTGTCCACGCCCAGCGCCTGCGCCACACCCTGCAGCGCGCCCTGGTACAGGGTGCGGCCGCTGGAAACGCCCGCCTCGGTCGCCAGCACGTTGCGGCCGCGCAGGGTCAGGCGCTGGCCGTACTCGAGCAGGCGCAGCTCCTCGGCGGCGTCGATCAGCACGTTGGAATCGGAACCGACGCCGAAGCGCCCGCCCGCGCGGATGAAGTCCTGCATCGGGAACAGGCCGTCGCCCAGGTTGGCCTCGGTGATCGGGCACAGCCCGGCCACCGCGCCGCTGGCGACGATGGCGGCCAGTTCCTGCGGCTCGACGTGGGTGGCATGCACCAGGCACCAGCGTTCGTCCACCGCCGCATGCGCATACAGCCACTGCACCGGGCGCTGGCCGGACCAGGCCAGGCAGGCCTGGACCTCCTTCACCTGCTCGGCGATGTGGATGTGCACCGGGCCTTCGACCAGCGCCGGCAGCGCCGCCAGTTCATCCGGCGCCACCGCGCGCAGGCTGTGCGGGGCCACGCCGAGCACGGCGTCGGGCAGCTGGCGCAGGGCGTCGCGGCATCGCTGCAGCAAGGCGGCAAAACCGTCGATGTCGTGGACCAGGCGCTTCTGCGCCGGATTGGGCGGCTGCGCGCCGAAGTCCGAATGCGCGTAGAACACCGGCAGCAGGGTCAGGCCGATGCCGCTGGCCTGCGCCGCCTGCGCCACCCGCGCCGACATCTCCGCGGCATCGGCATACGGGCGCCCGTCCGGGGCGTGGTGCAGGTAGTGGAACTCGCCGACACGGGTGAAGCCCGATTCCAGCATCTCGACATAGGCCATCTGCGCGATGGCCTGGAAGCTGTCCGGATCGAGCCGATCGAGGAAGCGGTACATCAGTTCGCGCCAGCTCCAGAAACTGTCGCCGGAGGCGCCGCCGACCTCCGTCAGGCCGGCCATGCCGCGCTGAAAGGCATGGCTGTGCAGGTTGCCCAGCCCCGGCAGCACGATCGACAGCCGGGTGTCGTCCGGTTCCGCAGGCATGCCGCACTGCAGCGAGACGATGCGTCCGTCCTGCACGCCCAGGCGCACGTCCCGGGCCCAGCCCTGCGGCAGCAGCGCCTGCTCCAGCCAGAAATGCGTCTGCTCCATGTCTTCGCTCCGCGCCACTGGACACTCCCGCTTTTTCGCCATTATTGTATAGACAAATAAACCCGACGGGCGCTCGCGACATGCATTGCGACACACTCTGGCACAACGCCCATCTGATGACGCTCGACGCCGGAGACGACGGCCTGGGCATCGTCCGCGACGGTGCCATCGCCTGCCACGACGGCCGCATCGCCTACGCCGGACCACTGTCCGCGGTTCCCTCCGATCTGGTCGCGGAACGCCAGGTCGACTGTGGCGGCCGCTGGATCGGCCCCGGTCTGGTCGACTGCCACACCCACCTGGTCTACGCCGGCAACCGCGCCAACGAATTCGAGCAGCGGCTGGACGGCGCCAGCTACGCCGACATCGCCCGTGCCGGCGGCGGCATCGTCGCCACCGTGCGCGCCACCCGCGCGGCGTCCGAGGACGAATTGGTCGCCCAGTCCCTGCCCCGCCTCGACGCGATGCTGGCCGAGGGCGTGACCACCGTCGAGATCAAGTCCGGCTACGGCCTGACCCTGGAGGACGAGCTCAAGCAGCTGCGCGTGGCGCGGCGGCTGGGCGAACTGCGCGCGGTATCGGTGGCGCTGACCTTCCTCGGCGCGCATGCGGTGCCGGACGGGCGGCAGGCGCAGGACTACATCGACGAGGTCTGCGAACGGATGATCCCGGCGGTCGCGGCGGAGGCGCTGGCCGAGGCGGTGGATGTGTTCTGCGAGGACATCGCCTTCTCGCCGGCGCAGGCGGCGCAGGTGTTCGAGGCGGCGCAACGGCACGGGCTGGCGCTGAAGATCCATGCCGAGCAACTGACAAACCAGCACGGTGCGGCGCTGGCGGCCGGCTTCGGCGCATTGTCGGCCGACCACATCGAGCACCTGGACGCGGCCGGCATCGCCGCGATGGCCGCCGCCGGCACCGTCGCCGTGCTGCTGCCGGGCGCGTTCTACTTCACCCGCGACACCCAGCTGCCACCGGTGCAGAAGCTGCGCGAGGCCGGCGTGCCGCTGGCGCTGGCCACCGACTGCAACCCCGGCACCTCGCCGCTGACCAGCCCGCTGCTGGCGATGAACATGGGCGCCACCCTGTTCCGCCTGACCGTGGCCGAGTGCATCGCCGGCTTCACCCGCGAGGGCGCGCGTGCGCTGGGCCGTTTCGATCGCGTCGGCCGGCTGCGCGCCGGGCTGGACTGCGACCTGGCGATCTGGGACATCGACGCGCCCGCCGATCTCGTCTACCGCATGGGCTTCAACCCACTGCATGCCCGCGTCCACCAGGGCCGCCATGTGTAGCGCGGCCATGCCGTGCCATCCCTTCGCAACAGCAACACGATTCCCGGAGTAACCGCATGAGTCCGTCCCTCGTCCTGCGCCCCGGCGCGGTCACTCTGGCGCAGTGGCGCGCCATCCATGCCGGTGCCGGCGTCAGCCTCGACCCGGCTGCCGCCGCCGCGATCGCACGCAGTGCCGAGACCGTGGAGGCGATCGTCGCCCGCGGCGAGCCGGTCTACGGCATCAACACCGGCTTCGGCAAGCTGGCCAGCGTGCGCATCGAGCCCGACGACCTGGCCACCCTGCAGCGCAATATCGTGCTCTCGCACGC